>CAXBHO010000015.1:0-48874 GCA_963975485.1 uncultured Balneola sp.
CCAAAGGGATGCCTTCGGCTGACCACTCTGCCAACTCTCCGTTAACAATTCAATATTTCAACACAAACTTTTACTACTTAACCGGATGCGGTTTTCAAGACCGCCGCATTCTCCCAAAGGGATGCCTTCGGCTGACCACTCTGCCAACTCTCCGTTAACAATTCAATAAGTAAAACTGAAATCAATTATTCGCTGAGTGCTTGTGCACCGGAAACAATCTCAGAAATTTCAGTTGTAATTGCACTTTGTCTTGCTTGGTTGTACTTAAGCTTCAGATCTTTCTGAAGATCTTTAGCGTTTTCTGTTGCACTATCCATAGCTGTCATTCGTGCGCCCTGTTCAGAAGCATTAGATTCAAGTACTGCTTTCCACAATTGTGTGTTCAAATGTAGAGGCAAAAGCTTATCTAAAATTGCTTTAGAATCAGGCTCGTAAATATAGTCAATAGATGATTTAGAATCACCCTCTGTTTTGGAATTAAAACTGCTAGGATCAATGGGTAAAAGCTTTTCTATCTTTTTATTTTGAGCAATCACTGATTTAAATTCATTGAACGCTATATAAACCTCATCATAAGTATTTGCTACAAACTCTGCGGTAGCCGATTCCATGATCTTTGAAGTTGAATCATACTCTATACTATCAAAAAATCCTGGAAAAGATTTAGTTACATTGTAATTTCTTTTGTTGAAATATGCCGTGGCTTTTTTGCCAATAGTAATTAAAGAAATAGTTCCGGCTTCTAACTGAGTGCTAAAATCTTTGTTAAGCTTCTTTTCTACTTCTTTGAAAAGATTATTATTGAACCCACCACACAATCCTCGATCAGAACCAACGATTATAAATAAAACGTTTTTATTCTTTTCAGACTTTTCAACCAATGGACTTGAAATATTACCACTATCAGCTAAACGACCTACAACATTTTGAATCTTAGCAGCATAAGGGCGGGTTTTTGTCATTCGTTCCTGTGCCTTTCTAAGTTTTGCGGCAGCAACCATTTTCATAGCTTTGGTTATTTGCTGCGTACTATTTATAGTACTAATTCTGTTTCTTATGTCGCGTAAATTAGCCATAGGTTACGCTTCTTGTACTGCTAGAATTTGATCGATAACTGTTTTTGCAGATTCAACAACTTTAGTACCAAATTCATCAGTTAACACCCCTGATTTATCTAACATTTCCATTTCACCACTATACTTAGAAAGCATTGTTTCTAAGAATTGCTCTTCAAACTCACTAATTAACTCAACAGCAAGTTTATCCAGCAAACCTACGTCATTCACTTTTAAAAGAACGATCTGGCGTTCAACAGGTAATGGTTGATACACATCTTGTTTCAACAATTCCACTGTTCGTTCACCTTTTCTTAATTGTGCCTGAGTTGCTGCATCAAGATCTGATCCGAATTTAGCAAAGGCTTCTAATTCCCGATACTGAGCTAAATCAAGCTTCAATGTACCTGAAAGTTTCTTCATTGATTTAACCTGAGCAGCACCACCTACCCGCGATACAGAAGTACCAACGTCAATAGCTGGACGAATACCTGAGTTAAATAAGTCAGTATCTAAGAAAATCTGACCATCAGTAATTGAAATTACGTTTGTCGGGATATACGCAGAAACATCACCAGCTTGAGTTTCAATGATTGGAAGTGCTGTTAATGAACCTCCACCTTTAACCATTGGCTTCAAATCTTCCGGGATGTTATTCATTGCTTTTGCAACTTTATCGTCATTAATGATCTTTGCAGAACGTTCCAATAAACGACTGTGAAGATAAAATACATCCCCAGGATAAGCTTCACGTCCCGGAGGTCTTTTAAGAAGTAGAGACATCTCTCGGTAAGCAACAGCTTGTTTAGATAAATCATCAAAAATAACCAATGCATGACGACCGGTATCACGGATATATTCTCCAATGGCAGCACCAGCAAACGGTGCAATATATTGCATAGGAGCAGAATCACTAGCCGGAGCCGATACAATCACGGTGTACTCCATTGCTCCATTTTCTTCTAAAACTTGATTGATTCCTGCAACTGTAGATCCTTTTTGACCAATTGCTACGTAAATACAAAATACCGGCTTGTCAGAGTTCTGAGTTGCTTTCTGATTCAGAATAGTATCAATAGCTACAGAAGTTTTACCTGTTTGGCGGTCACCAATAATAAGCTCACGTTGTCCTCGTCCAATAGGTATCAAAGAATCAATTGCTTTAATACCGGTTTGAAGGGGCTCTGTAACAGGTTCACGATAAATTACGCCAGGAGCTTTTCGCTCTAATGGTAATTTAATTGTATCTCCGGTTATAGGACCTTTACCATCAATGGGATTTCCAAGTGGATTAATAACACGACCTAAAACACCTTCACCTACATTAATAGATGCAATGTCTTCAGTTCTTTTAACAGTATGGCCTTCTTTTACTGAACTTGAAGATCCAAACAACACAATACCCACGTTGTCTTCTTCAAGGTTTAGTACCATTCCTGTTACAGTACTACCATCTTCGGTTTTAGAATCCGGTAATTCCACAAGCTCACCTGCTTGCACTTTAGATAAGCCATAAACACGCGCAATACCATCTCCTACTTCTAGTACGGTACCTACATCATAAACATCTGCTTCGTTATCGAAACCGCTCAATTGTTTACGTAATATGGCTGAAACTTCGTCTGGTCTGACTTGGCTCATTGTATTAATTTCTAAATCTTTTCAAATTCAATTTATCCCATCGATGTTTCGAGGAATCTTGTTTCAAGCTGTTCTAATTTATGCTTAACAGTAGCATCAATTACAGTATCTTCAATTTTTACTGATATACCACCTCTTAGGCCGGCTTGCTCTATGAGATTGAGACGAACCTTTTTTGAAGTTGAAATTTCGAGCATCGAGGTCAATTCTTTAACTTGAACTGAGCCCAGTGCGCTTGCTGTTCTAACTTCAATGGTAATAATACCCGCATATTTGTTGTAAATATCTACGAACGCTATAGCAATTTCCTCAAGAATATCTTCTCTACCCTTTTGTGTTACTAACTGTATAAAAAGAGAAACTTGTTTCGAAACTTTTCCATCAAATAGTGATGACAAAGCTTTTTGCTTTTCTACAGGTTTAACCACAGGGCTTTTAAGAAACATTCTTAATTCTTTTGAGCCTTCAATGGTATCCTTAATAAAATGGATATCCTTTAAAGTATTCTCAATAGAATGCTGCTCAACAGCACTTTCTAAAAGTGCTGTTGCATAACGTCTTGCTGCTTTTGATACCAACATCAGCTAAGCTTAATTTTTAGACAAGTCGGCAATAAAATTATCGACCAGCTTGTTGTTCTTATCGTTATCTAATTCAGCATCGATGATAACAGAAGCTGATTTAATAGCTAATTGAGCAACTTCTTTACGAAGTTCCATCAACGCTTGCTTCTTTTCCTGCTCAATAGAGGCTTTTGCCTGTTCAACTATCAGAGCCGCTTCATCTTTTGCTTTTGAAATTCGTTCTGTACGGAGGAGTTCTGCATCTTCTAACGCTTCTTTACGGATTTGTTGAGCTTTAGCTTCTGCTTCACGGAGCGTTTTCTCGTTATCTTTCGATACTTGCTCTGCTCTTGCTAAAGCGTTCTCCGCAGATTCCAAAGAATCTTTGATCTTTGCTTCGCGAGCTACAAGTGCGTCCATGATTGGAGGAACTGCATACTTCATCATTACCGCAATAAATACAATCATGGATATTAAAACCCAGAGAGCAAACCCAGGGTTAAATGATAAGAAGCTCTCTCCAGCTAAAAGAAAAGTCATTTCTTTCTTTTTTATATTTTGATTTCAAGAGCAAGAAGGATACAGATAACTAGACCTAAAAGAGCAACCCCCTCGATGAAAGCTGCAGTAAGAATCATTACACCTCGGATATCTCCGGATGCTTCTGGCTGACGAGCAATACTTTCAGTAGCTCCTTTACCAATCATTCCGATTCCGATTCCAGCACCAAGTGCCACTATTCCAGCTCCAATACCAGCTGCTAAAAGTCCCATAGTATTTTTTGTTTATTTGTTAGAGTTTTTATATGAGTTTAATTTCTTTATGCTACGTGTTCCGCATTATAATGCTCTTCATCATGTTTATGATCTTCTACTGCCATTCCTATAAATACAGCAGATAAAAGTGTAAAAATGTATGCTTGCAACAATGCCACAAAAACTTTCAATGCATACAAAGTTGCCGTTAAAGGAACACTAATTATGGCTCCCATTCCTAAGCCGGCTATAGCGCCAAATGCTTCTGCAAAAATAAAGATCAATCCAAGAATTACTATAATCATTATTTTACCTGACAGCATATTTGCAAACAATCGAATTGCAAGAGCAAATGGTTTAGTAAACATTCCAAGTATTTCTACAGGGGTCAAAATAACTCTTACCCATGTTGGCACGCCCGGGTACCAGAAAATATGCCCCCAATAGTCTTTAGTACCACTGAATTGAGTCACAAAAAAGGTCATTACAGCCAGAGTGGCCGTTACCGTTAAATCTGCCGTTGCCGTTGCCGCCCATGGAAGCAATCCAAATAAGTTGATAAACGTAATCCCCATAAACATTGTAAATAAATACGGCATGTATTTATTCGCTTTATGTTCATTTATATTTTCACGAACCACATCATCCCTTATAAAAAGAAATAATACTTCAAATGTATTATGAAGGGCTCCTTTTGGTTCTACATCTTTGCCAACACCTTTTTTATACCGGTTTGACATTGCTATTGTAAGCCAAACAGCCGAGCCCATTCCAAACCAGAAATATACTAAATGTGATGTAATTGAAAGATCTAACACTATATGACCACCGTTTGTTGGTACAAGGGCGTGATCCCTTTCTTCAAACAATACTGATTCTGTAGCTTTTTTTGTACTCGCAAAAGTATTTACCCGAGAATTACCTTCTTCATCTACCCAATAAATAATTCTTGGCAAATAAAGTTTTTTTCCGAAAAACTTAAAATAATCGTGATCTGCTAAAGTACCCATTACATCTATTACAGGCTCTTCTGCTTTCTCGTCTGATGCAAAAGTACTTGAAGTACTTACCGATAAAAATAAAAGTGTCAGAAATACGCGGCGCAGGGTCTGGATCATTACTTAATTACTGCTTTTATTTTGTAGTAGTTGATTGAAAAAAATCATTTCCATTATAGACTGACAAAGATAGGAAATTATGAAACTAACTGTAAAGTAGATTTTATCAATTTTTGTCACCCCAAGCAAAATTCCTATAGACGCAAGCACAAGAATAAATCGAATGACCATTGAGAAGAAAAAAACCTTCGTAAATAGCTTAGAATCAGCATTCCAAAAATTATCAAGCACCCAAGCGCTACTAAAAACAAAAATTGCGCTCAGAAGAAATCCACTTAATAAAGCAACAGCCGGATTTAAAGGTAAAAAAAGAAAAGAAATTAGTGCGAGAATGAGCGGAACTATATTAAACTTTGCGAGTTTTTTAATCATCTTTTTCTAAGTGTTGCCCTTTTTTCTTATTGAAGTCTTTAGCAATTTTAAATATTAAGGTGAAGAAGATTCCAATCCCAAATATAGCGCCAATCAACACACCATAAGGGGAAGTATCAAAAAAAATATCCACTACTAATCCCAATCCTATTGGAATGATTAATGTAGCTGCAATCTCAGCTCCGAGCCCGAGATATTTGGCATATTCTTCAGGAAGGCGCATTGCTTACGCCTGTACTCCTTTTAGCTTAGTTTCTTCTGCATAGTTTGCATCGTTGTGCTCAGATAGATTTTTTATATCAGAACCCATTTTACAGGTACCGTTTATTTGTGCGCCTTCTTCTACAACCAAAGATTTGGTATAAATGTTACCATCAATAACAGCATCTTTTCTTAAAATAAGGCGACTGCTTACTTTAACGTCTCCTTCTACTTTACCCGCAATATCTGCGTCAGATGTAGAAATATTTCCTTTAACCAGCCCATTATTAGTGAGTATAATTTTTCCTTTGGAAATAGCCTCTCCAACAACCGTTCCACTCACTCTGATATCAGAACTAGCATGGATATTACCTTTAATTTTTGTGCCTTCGTTAATAATATTAACCGAAGGTGATTGACTTGTAGAATTACTCACAGTTTTACTCGTTTTTTTTGTGTTAAACATTCTTACTAAAAAATTAAATATGAAATAGGATTTTTTGAAACTCCGTTTTTCCAAATTTCAAAATGAAGATGAGGTCCTGAGCTTAAAACTCCTTTATTGCCTACAAGCCCAAGTACATCTCCTTTTAAAACTTTTTCCCCTTTTGTTTTATACAATTTTGAACAATGCTTATAAGTACTTACTAAACCATCGTTATGTTGCACGGATATTACATATCCAAAATCAATTGTCCAACTATTAGATATAACCGTTCCATCAGCCACACTTATAAAGGGTTCGTTCTCTTTAGTCGCAATATCTATCCCATAGTGACCTTCCTGAGGCTCATACCCTCTCGTTCTTGTACCTGAAACAGGTGCTTTTGTAGGAAAATCAGGGGCTTTGGCTACTATGTTTACTGATACAAAATTACCACTTTCAAACTGCTCAGTAATACTCAGATTTGTGAAGGCAGGCAAAATTGTACTTGCTTCGTTTGTATTTGAAGCTCCTGAAATAAGGTTTAATCGTGGATCTAGCGCTAGGGTAGTATCTTGATTCAATCTAATTACTTGCTTTATCTCTTCTAGTTGTTGATCTCTAACATTGAGCGAATCTTGTAAAGCTAGAACTCGCTCTGAAATATCTTGGATTTCTTTTCTAATCTGAGCTTCATCGGTATTGTATAACAAACCACCTAATGGCGTGAGCATAAATATCAGTGCTACAATTATCGAAAATATGATAGATAGTATAGTGAAACTTACAAAAAGATTTTTGGGCCTAATCCTGTACGAATTATCTTGACCGGGGTTTGAATCATCCAATAGAATAATATCTAATGTCTTATGCCGATCTTTAAAAAGTCTCTGGATGAATGATTTCATTATTTACTATTAAACTATTACTTGACAATATTATTAAATAAATCAGCAAGATCATTAGTTAATTTATTTCTATCAAATTTACTTACAAACTCACCGTGTGGTTTAGGAAGTTCAGAACTTTCCCATTGCTGATATACAATACAAATAACTTCGGAGATTTCTTTCTCATTATTCGGGGAAGCAACGAACCCCGCACCATATTCTTTTAGTAGCCTTGACGATTCTCCTTCGTGAACCAATCCTAAAATTGGCTTTTTTGTTCCTATATATTCAAAGAGTTTACCAGACTTGATCTGTTTTAAATTTTCTGAAAAATTTGAAACCATCCACAGAATATCCGTTTTCTTAATATTAGCAACAGATTCTTTATGAGAAACATAGCCATAGTCAGATACTATATCTTCTAATCTATAATGTTTAATTAGCTTTTTGATTCTATGGTCTAACCCACCTTGAAAATGTAAATGTACATTTTTTTCAATTTCAGGATTCTCTTCAATTGAGATGGATAGTGCTTTTAAAAAAGTATCTGGTTGATTGGATTCATAAAACAATCCGCTATACAGCCAATTTAACTTATCTTTTTTATATTCTAGAGTGGAATTATTTGCAGTATTAAGGTCTTCGGAATCAAATCCATGAGGAATTACTTTTGTATTTAGTTCTACCGAATTTGCTACTCTCTCTACTTCTTTTTGAGCAAAACTATCCAAGGTTACTACTCCTGATGACTTACTGAGCCATTGCTCTTCAATCTTAGCCTTCTTGGAGATTCTTCCAGCAGTTTCACTTTTATCAAAATGATTTCCATTAAAAAGGTCTCTATAATCAACTACAAATGGAATGCCTGACTCATTAGATAATTTCTCTGCTATTAAATGATTACTGAAAGGAGGAGCAGTACTGAAAATAAGATCAATAGAATTATTATTTATGATCTTTTTTCCCTCTTTAAATGCAGGTTCGATCCAACCTTTTTTGTTATCAGGAAAATAAATCCATTTCGAAGCTCTTCTTAAAATATTAGCAATAACTCCTGTTATTAAGCCTGTTGATTTCTTTTTATTTCCTAAAACATGAAACGGAGTTGAAGCTTTAACTCTATGTATTTCAAGTTTAAGATTTGATAGTTCATTATCCAGAGAATCGTCAAAGAACTGATAGGCGCCGGGTTCAGGGCAAAGTATAATTGGATTCCATCCAAACTCTCTCAAATATTTGGCGAATTTTAATGGGCGTTGTACTCCACTCCCTCCCATTGGCGGAAAGTAATAAACTATAAAGAGCACGTTTTTCATCAAGTAAAGAATCAGACCGAATAATTCGGAGCTTCCTTTGTAATTTGAACTGAATGTGGGTGACTTTCTTTATAGGCTGTGGCAGAAATTTGAACAAACTCAGCTTTTTTCAAACTTGCAATATCTTTCGTGCCACAATATCCCATTGCAGCTCTTAACCCGCCTGTCATTTGGTGAACAACTTCACTCAAATACCCTTTGAAAGCAACACGACCTTCAATTCCTTCGGGAACTAATTTGTTGATATCATCTTCCACATCCTGAAAATAGCGATCTTTAGAGCCTTTATTCATAGCGCCAATACTTCCCATACCTCGATATGATTTGTATTTACGGGATTCATAAATGATCGTCTCTCCAGGACTTTCATCTACTCCTGCGAACATGGAGCCCATCATTACAACATCAGCACCACCTGCTATGGCTTTTGGAATATCTCCGGTTTGCTTGATTCCACCATCCGCAATCAAGCCAACGCCTTTTTCATTACAAAACTCAGCCACTTCCATTACCGCACTTAGCTGAGGAACACCAACTCCGGTTACAACTCGGGTTGTACAAATAGAACCGGGTCCTACACCAACTTTAACAACATCTGCCCCTGCTTCAACTAAAGCTTCTGCTCCGGCTTTTGTTGCGATATTACCTCCAATCACATTCAAATCCGGATACTTTTTCTTAATCTGAGTAACAGCCTTCAATACACCATCCGAATGTCCATGTGCGGTATCAACAGTTATGATATCAACCCCGGCATTTACTAAAGCGGCTACCCTGTCCATAGTATCAGCCGTTACGCCAACAGCAGCGCCAACTCGTAATCTTCCTAAACTATCTTTACAAGCATTCGGGAAGTTCATTTTCTTTTCGATATCCTTAAAAGTGATAAGTCCAACCAACTTATTCTTTGAATTAACTATTGGAAGTTTCTCTACTTTAAAGTGTTGAAGAATTTTCTCAGCCTGCTTCAGCGTAGTTCCTTCTTTTGCTGTGTAGAGATCTTCTTTGGTCATGATCTCACCTAGCTTTTTGCTCATATCAGATTCAAAACGAAGATCACGGTTTGTAACAATACCAATTAAAATACCTGCGTCATCTACAATTGGAATCCCACCGATCTTGTGCATTCTCATTAATGAACGAGCATCTTTTACCGTAGAGTTTTCATCCAGCGTAACAGGATCTACAATCATTCCGCTTTCACTTCTTTTAACCAATCTTACTTGCTCTGCCTGTTCTTCAATGCTCATATTTTTATGGAGCATGGCAATACCACCTTCTCGAGCTAGCGCAATTGCTAGTCGATATTCAGACACCGTATCCATTGCAGCACTTACAATTGGAACATTTAACATAAGTGTAGGAGTTAATTTAACACTTAAATCAACATCTCTTGGTAATATTCTTGAATAATTTGGTACTAATAGAACATCATCATAGGTAAGACCTTGACGCATGATGCGTTCGAATGGAGAAGGTTCATTCATTTTATACATGTAAAAGAAAATTTGGCTTGCAGTTTTTCAAAGATAAGGATATCTGTAAGGAAGTGCTTATAGTTTAAACTATTTTTTAAGCTTTGCGTAGGTCATACAAAACTAACAACAAATTATGAGTGATAATCATCTTTATTCAAAGAACGAAATTAGTAAGATTCTTAAAAAAGCATCTGAAATTCAAACTCAAAAAGACCTTTATGGAGATCGTGACGGTTTAACGGAAGAAGAAATTTTTGAGCTTGGCAAAGAAGTAGGCATTGATAAGGCATCACTTTTTGAAGCTTTAAACTCTGTTAATGATCCTGAGCTCGAAAAATCCTTCAAGTGGTTAGAAAGCACTTCTAAGATCCAAAGCGTATCTTATGTTGATGGTGAGATTTCTCCTGAACTGTGGGAAGAGGTAATTCAAGAAATTAGAAAAGTAACCGGTGGAATTGGAAAATCAGAACAAGTTGGCAAATCTTTTGAATGGGAACAGCGGAAAAGGGAATTTGGGTATAAGCATATTTCTTTGACTCCCGAAAAAGGAAAAACTAAGATTCAATACGTCCATAATTGGTCTGCTTTAAAAATTCCCTTTCTTTTTCTACCTGCTTTCTTTGGAGCTGTTTTTATATTGGTTGCTTTTAAAGGACTAGGATTGCCAAAGTCTACATCGATAATGTTTGCTCCTTTAGGTAGTTTAGTAGCTTTTACTGGAGGTTTAATGTTTATGAAGTACTACTTCAATAGAGAAAAGAATAGACTTAGAAGTATGATAGGAACTATTTCTAAAAAAATAACTTCTTCTAAAGCACCTGCTATAGAAATAGAAAACGAAGACATCTACTCTAATGAAAAAACCGCTAAAAAATCCAGTGAAAGCACCACCTGATTTATTAACGGTTAATGATTTCATGTCAAAGATTTCACTTTCAAAGCTCTAACTGCAGCTTCTAATGAACAAATTCCATCCTGAAAACTGCTTACCCAAAAATGAACGCTATTTCTTCTTTGTTGAACAAATTGATCACAGCTTGAGTAATATCCTTTTAGTTCCTGAACCATAAAACGAACATCATCATAGATTTCGATTTTTAATTCATCAGGTAACTCTCCCCATCCCATTAATTCAAAAGTTTCCTGCATCTCAACAAACTCTTGCTTGCTCTCTTTCTTAATACGATTTAAAAGCGGTGCTACAAATAGTTTAGATTCAGATTTCTTAGATATTGCCGGGGTTGTAAGTGTATGAAGTGTCATGATCGTTGGGTTTTGTTTTTTAATTTACCCAAACTTAATCATGAGGAGTGACAGCGTATTGTCATCCTGTTTTAAGAAAAAATTCTTGCGCCCGGTGTACCAAGATTTGTATATCAGATTATTATTATGTACATTTTTTATGTACATAAATTAAAAATCATGAAAAAAGTACCCGTAAATCAAGTAAGAGAGCAAATGGCTAAATATTTAGCTGAAGCTGAGCGTGGTGAAGAAATCATTATTACCAAGCATAACAAGCCTATCGCCAAATTGGTAAACTACACGGAATCTGAAAAACCTACATTTCCTGATATGACTGAATTTCGGAAAAAAATTAAGGTTAAGGGAAAACCAATGTCTGAGTTTGTGATACAAATGAGAAGAGAGGATAAATACTAAATGTTTATTGATACCAGTTCCCTCTTTCCGTTCTATATCTTAGAAGATAAAAGTGAAGAAGTAGAGCAATTAATTACCGAAGCTTCAATTATAAGAATAAGCACATTAACTGAAGTCGAAATAATATCTTCTTTAAAAAAACGTGAAAGAATGAATCAAATTACTGCTGCAGATGTAAAGAAAACTTATCTTTTATTCAAAGAACATGTTTCCCTTGGGTTGTTCGACGTATTAAATGTTGAGCCATCTTTTTTTCGTACCGCTGAAAGATTTATTGAAAAAACTTCTACTCCACTTAGAACATTAGATGCTATTCATTTAGCCACGGTATATGAGTATAGAACCAAATTATTAACTTTTGATAAAGCTCTTAAACAAGCAGCGGATGAATTTGAGATCGAAACTGTAAGCTATGAATCCGGATAAATACTCTTCTTTGCTGCAAGTAGCGTGTTTTTCATCAGCATAGCAACAGTCATAGGTCCCACTCCACCCGGAACAGGTGTGATCCAGCTGGCTTTCTTTTTTACGGATTCAAAGTCGACATCACCAACAAGTTTATAGCCTTTTTCAGTAGTTTCATCAGCGACCCGATTAATTCCTACATCAACGATAACTGCTCCTTCTTTCACCATTTCTGCTTTTACTAAATGAGGCTGACCTGCGGCTGCAATTAAAATATCTGCGTTTATGGTGTGTATTGTTAGATCTTTGGTGTACTTATGGCAAATAGTGGTTGTTGCTTTCCCTGATGAGTTCTCTCTGGATAACATTGTAGCCATCGGTGAGCCTACAATATTACTGGCACCAATCACAACCGCATGTTTTGCTTTCACTCCAATACTATAATGTTTGAATAATTCCATCACTCCGGCCGGAGTACAGCTTTTAAAACAAGGCTGGTCAAGCGATAAGCGACCAACATTCATGGGATGAAATCCATCCACATCTTTGCGATAATCTATTGTTTCAATAACATCATACGCACTTAAATGAGATGGTAAAGGCAATTGAACAAGAATACCATCAATAGAATCATCGGCATTATATTCTCTTATCCAAGCCTTAAGTTCTTTTGCTGAGATTGTATCCTGTAAAATTTCGGTTTTCGTTATAATGCCAACATCCTCACAAGCTCGAGTTTTAGCTCCGGTATAAACTCTTGATGCAGGATCATCACCAACTAGTACAACTTGAAGAAAAGGTGCCCGATTGCCTTTTGATTTCCAACCTGAAACATCTTCACGAACGCGATTGCGAACCAATTCTGCTACTTTTTTACCATCTATAATTTCTGCACTCATGCTATCGCTCTATGTTATACTTTTTCATTTTGTTGTAAATATGGCTACGTTGCAACCCTACTGCATCGGCAGTTTGGGAGATGTTCCAATCATTCTTCTCCAGTTGCTTAACCAAAAATAAGCGTTCTGCGGTTTCTTTAAAATCCTGAAAGTTCTCTGTTTGATTTGCAACCTCGCTTAAATCTGATCCTTTTACTTCTTTTGTACTTAAAATATCATTCACGGCTTCCTTGCTGATCAAGTCATCAGTTGAAAGTATCCCAAGCCGTTCTACTGCATTATGTAATTCACGAACATTTCCTGTCCAGATTCTTTTCTTTAATGCTTTTAATCCCGATTCATCAAATTTAACGGATGAAAAGCTAATATCTGTTGCTTTAAGCTTTTCCAGGCAAGCTTCTGCAATTAAAGGTATATCTTCTGCTCGCTCATTTAGTGCAGGCACTTCAATGGGTATCACGCTAATTCTGTGAAAGAGATCTTCCCGGAAATTTCCCTCCTTAATTTCAGTCTTTAAATCTTTGTTTGTAGCAGCTAATATTCTTACATCTACCGAAATAGATTCATTGCCTCCAACTCTGGTAATGGTATTTTCCTGAAGAGCTCGCAGCACTTTTGCTTGAGCATCCAAGCTCATGTCTCCAATTTCATCCAGAAATAACGTTCCTCCATCCGCTTGCTCAAACTTACCTATTCTTTGATCATCAGCTCCTGTAAAAGCTCCTTTTTCATGACCAAAAAGCTCACTTTCTAATAAGTCAGAGGGAATAGCTGCGCAATTTACTTCAACAAAAACTTCTCCACTTCTGGGACTTTTCTCGTGAATCCATTTAGCAACTAGTTCTTTTCCTGTCCCGTTTTCTCCTGTAATTAACACTCTTGATTGCGTTGGAGCCACTTTATCAATCATTTTCTTGATCTTAGAAATCGCTTTACTTTCGCCAATTATCTCCTGAATCTTCGGAAGCTTCTTTCGGATTTGCTTTACTTCTTTGGCAAGATTCTGCTGTGAAAGAGCATTTCGTACAGCTACCAGCATTCTGTTCAAATCAGGCGGTTTTTCAAGAAAATCGAATGCTCCCATTTTTGTTGCCTCTACGGCAATATCAATAGTTCCATGACCAGATATCATAATTACCGGAAATTCAAAACCTGCCGTTCTTATCTGCCGCAGCGTTTCAATCCCATCAATTCCCTTCATCTTAATATCCAGAAACATGAGATCGAAATTATGCTTTGAAATCAATTCAAGCGCTTCCGTTCCACTTTCAGCTAAAGACACTTCATAATCCTCGAATTCAAGAATTTCCTTCAGCGTGTTTCTGATTCCACGTTCGTCATCGGTAACTAAAATATGTGCTTTTGGTTTCGGCATAGCTGAATCTAATCAATATTTTTGATACAGATATTCCAAAATCTGTTGATGAGAATAATCCACCGGCTTAACTTTCCCCACAAAGTGATTAGTTGCTAAACTAAATGTGATCTTTTTTCCAGAACTCGTGGTCATATATCCACTCAACGTTCTTACCCCACTTACATAACCCGTTTTTGCTCTTAGATTATTATAAAGCTCAGTTCCTTTAAAACGGTGTGCTATTGAACCATCAATACCCGCAATGGGCAAACTGTTGTAGAATACTTCGGATTCTTGGTGTGATTTCATGGAATACAGTAACCTGCTGATATTTCCTGTTGTGGTGTAGTTCCCCATCGCCAACCCAGAACCGTCATTCATTTTTACTAAATTCGTATCTACTCCCTGTTCAGCCAAAAACCCCCGAACTTCTTTTATTCCATTTTCGAATGTACCCGGAATTCCTTGTTTCTCAGCTGCCAAGGTTTTGAGCAACATTTCCGTATAAAAATTATCGCTCTCTTTGTTCGCCCAATTTACAAGTTCTGAAAGTGGTTTTGAAGTATGAGAAGCGAGAACTATTGAAAACCCAACAGAGGAACATTCAACATCCAACGAAGAACTGGTAATATTTTCAATACCATTCTTCTTTAAGAAAAGCTCAAACGAACTTAAAAAAAATAAGCCTGCATTATTAATAGACAGCGATTCTGTTTCGATATAATTCTGAGGTAGCTTACTCGCAAGAACTATTTCATTGGATCCAAGTCTTCTGCGATAGAACTCATCGTATTCTTTCCCAAAAGAAATGATTACCTGTTCATTTAACACTTCAAACATATCAAGTTCCGGATATACAGTTATTTCAGGCTTGTCTCCAACTTCTCCTTCTGCATTTACTATCAAATCAAAAGCATTGTTGTTAAAAGATAATGGAGCTATCTCAACTCCGTAATAAAAACTTAAATCGTGCCAGTCCCAACCTACCGGATAGATTTCTTCGTCGAAATAATTGATGTCTGAATATAACGAGCCGTTTATGTCTTTTATCCCAAACATGTTTAGCTGTTTCAGCAACTCCTTAAACACATATTCCCTGTCATCATCATATAAGATACCGCTTATACTTGGGTCTCCCGAGCCTTTTATAATTAAATCGCCTTGCCAAGTTGAATCTACCAGCTCTCCCTTTCCATAAATATTAGTGGTGTATCTGAAATCACTTCCCAAGCGGCCAAGAACTGCTGCCAGCGTGTATAATTTTTGATTGGAAGCCGGAATGATGAGCTTATCAGAATTATAACTCTCCATCTTTTTTCCATCTTCATCCAGAACCGTGAGCGACCAAAATGCTTCCTGATTTGGAACGGACTTTAACATTGAATCCAGATCTTGAGCATAGACTTGGTTAACAGATAGTGCGAGTAAAAAAATAAGCAGCGTCAAATTCTTCATCATCAGCTTACAAAATATTTTTCTTCTTCTTCCTGAAAAGCTTCTAAAATCTGCGTTGAATTTTCACAGCTTAGTACTTTTTCTCTAAAGGTTCCGCTGTTCATCAATCTTGAAATACGACTTAACAATTTGATGTGAATACTATTTTTTTCATCAGGGCTTATCAATAAAAAAACGAGGCTTACCGGAATATTATCTACAGAATTAAACTCCAAGGGTTCTTTGAGAACGGCGAAAGCCGCTAGGTTTTCTTCAACTAATGGCGATTTACAATGAGGAATTGCTAACCCTTTTCCCACCCCTGTTGACATTATCCTCTCTCTTTCTAAAACTCCTTTTCTTATTTCCTCAATATGCTCAGCACCAATCTTGGTTTCTAAAGAGTCTACTAATACTGAAATTAATTCTTTTTTACTACTTACGTTAAGTTCAGAAAGGATCGTTTCAGGTTCCAGTAGTGAGAATAAGTTCATCTGCAGCTTGTTAGAGGTTGATGTTTCAAGAGTTGCAATATAGTTAGTAGAATGGGAATCAATCAAAGATTAATTTAAGGGAATTTGGGCAACTCGGTTACTAAATCCTTAAACTTAAGCATGGATTGGTTACAAGGCACACTTACTGTTTTTAAGAAGGATTTAAAGACCGAATTTAGAACTCGGTTTGCCTTCAATATGGTTATAGCTTTTGTGATTTCTTCGCTGCTGCTTATAATGTTTACTCTTAAAGCGCAGGAGTTAAATCCAACTCCCAAAAGTGGATTGGTATGGATCATTGTTCTATTTGCAGCTCTCTCTTCATTGGGACGAAGTTTTATTTCCGAAACGGATAAAAACACCTATAATCTGCTTCGTATTTATGCTTCCGGATCTTCTGTATTTTCAGGAAAACTTCTTTTTAACACTGTATTTAGCTTGCTTATAAATATTTGTACCTTTGGAATTTACATATTCTTGGTAGATATAACCATCGTTTCCTGGATCTCTTTTTTTACGATTTTGATATTCGGCACTATCGGGCTTTCCTCTGTTTCTACGATGATTGCTGCTATTGTATCACAAGCCGATCGCAAAGGAGCCATTTTTTCAGTGCTGACAATTCCTCTTTTCATCCCTTTTATTTTATTGCTTACAAGTATAACCAAGAGTGCATTTATTGATGTTTCTTTAGAAGGATTTACAAACGACTTTTCAGCCTTAATTGGTTTTATTGGAGTTACTATTACTGCAGGAGTTTTACTCTTTGAATACATATGGGAGGAATGATTGAATATTTCGTTTGGAAATAATCGCCTGATAGGACAAAAACGAGCCAAGGACCAAATCGAAAGAATGCTACATTCTGAAAGAGTGAGCCATGCTTACTTGATTTCAGGCGCTCCCGGCGTTGGAAAGACAGCCTTTGCTTTGGCGTTTGCAGAAGCAATGAACGGGATTAGTAATATTTCTGACTTGGGGGAATACAAGAGCTCAAAAAAATCGTCTTGGTTTTCACATCCTGATATTCATGTTTTTATTCCGAAACCTACATCAGCAAAAATTGAGGAAGTTAGAGAGCGCTTGGAATTGCTTTCAAAAGATCCGTATGAGATCATCAACTTTTCTCAGCGCCCTTCGCTTAATGACGACAGTTCTTCAAAGAATTTACAAGCATTTTATCCTATAGATTATTTTCGTGATGAAATTCGTCCTATAGCAAAGCTTCGCCCAAATGAAGGTGATCGTGTTGTAATCATTATAACACAGGTTGAAACCATGCGTAAAGAAACAGCCAATGCTTTTTTAAAGCTCCTCGAAGAACCTTCTGATCGGTTGATGTTTATACTTACAACCGAAAGTTATGAAAGCCTCCTTCCTACTATTACTTCCCGGTGCCAGCATATTCCATTAGGAACCCTTACACAACAAGAAGTGGAACACGGGCTCGTAGAAATTGATAAAATCCCTTCTGATGATGCTAAATATTTAGCCAGAGTTTCGAATGGGAATTATGCAGCCACTCGTTTTTTTGATGTAAGCAGACTTAAACAAAACAGAGAAGAAGTTGTACAATTCCTACGCTATTCTTACAGTCAGGATGCTTTAGCGCTTTCAAAACTTTCTCAAGATTGGCAAAGTTCGAATAATATTGAAGGGATGATTGCAATCATAAATTTGTTAGAAATGTATGTTCGTGACCTTATCGTTTACAGAGAAACAAAAAACGAAACGCTTATAACTAATGTCGATCAGCTTTCATCAATCAAGAAATTTGTAAACTCATTGAACGATGCACATTTGGAAGAAATGCTTTCTCATATTGATGAATGTCGCCCCATGCTTAGGCAAAATGTATCTCCAAAGCTGATCTTTGTAGTTCTTTCATTCAGATTCTCCGCTTTAATGAGAGGCGTTGATCCTTATATATCAGAAAAAGAAAACTGGAAACACTTACCTGCTTTTGTTGAATAATGACAGGAATACGATTCTATAAAATGGAAGGTGCCGGCAACGATTTTGTTGTTATCGATAATAGAAATACGCAGTTTTCTTTAGATGAGATTATTGAATTTACTCCAAAACTGTGTGACAGAAAATTTGGTGTTGGTGCTGATGGGTTGTTGGTTTTGGAAAACCCCCAGCTTGATAACATCGACTACACCATGATTTACAGAAATGCTGACGGAAGTGATGCAGGAATGTGTGGAAATGGAAGCCGTTGTTTAGCGCTTTTTGCTGCTACTCATGGATTTGATACAACTCAATCTTTTAATGTTCATCAAAGTATATACAGCGCCGAGGTAAATCTTAAAAACAACTCTGTTTCAATTAGTTTTCCTGATGTAGATACCCCAAAAAAGATCCATATTGACGAACAAGAATTGATTCAGGTTTATACCGGTACTGAGCATGTGGTTCAATTTGTAGATGAAAAACATCTTGAAAAAGAGACCGAGTTGGTTAAATCAGGTTCAAAGATTCGATATAATCAATTATTAAATCCACCCGGATCTAATGTAAACTTTGTATGTGATCGCGGAAATCAATCATTAAATCTTCAAACTTATGAAAAAGGTGTTGAAGGGTTAACTCTTGCTTGTGGCACAGGAGCCATTGCTTCTGCTGTTGCTGCACATTTTAATACAGATAAAAAGAGTGAGAAATTTGAGTATTCTATTCATGTGAAAGGTGGAACTTTGAAAGTCTCGTTTACTTTTAATCAACACAAGAATATGTATCAAAACATAAAACTTATAGGACCTGCTGCTTTTGTTTTTGAAGGAAAAATCAATGTATAAACTCTGTCTTATAAGTTTTTTAGTATTCTTTTTGAATTGCTCAAGCTCTTCTGATTTACAAAATCCCTATTCCTCATCCAATCCTGATGATGAACGCGGGTTACTTTTGGTTCCCAATCAGCTCCCTGCTCCATCTTCTTTTCAAAGTATTCAATTGTATAGAAAATCTGATCGGAATAATCCTCCCATTATTACCCTAAATAAAAATGAAAAACTTGTGTTGGAGTTTGATGAACTAACTTCATTATCAGGGCAATTCAGGCTTAAGTTCGAGCACTTCGATCAAAGCTGGAATCCCAGTAATATACCCGAAGCTTGGTTTTTAGATGGATTTAATGAGTTAACACTAATCGGTGGTGAGAAAAATTCTTTATCAAAACCGAATTATTTTCATTATAAAACAGAGTTCCCAAACAGACAGTTACAATTTCTTACGAGTGGGAACTACATGCTTCATGTAATTGATTACTCCTCTAACACCAAGTTATTTAGTCTTCCATTTTTTGTAACTGAACAAGCAGGAGAATTAACTTCCAGAGCTGAAACAGTGTATAATTCGGGCAGCAACTTTTCATCTATCGATCAGCTTTTCTCAATTTATGAATATCCGGTTGAGGTTGAATTTCCACAATTTGATCTTAGTTTCGAATTTGTTCAGAATCGTTTTTGGGGAAGCTCTAAATCAACCAAGACATTTGATACAACTACTCCTAAAAAGGTGCGGTTTTACACTACAAGAAAACGTTCATTTTCATCCAGTTTCGATTTTATTCCCTTGGATCTCACCGACCTAAATATCAATTTAGCTAAAATTGAAGATTGGCAACCTGAATTCATACCGCCAAGAATTATCTTGAAAAGGGATGTTTTAAATTTCTCTGCCTCCCCGGCAACTCGATATAATTCAGGATTTGGTAATCCTGAAACAGGTAGAAATGCCAGATATGCGGAAGTTAATTTTAGATTTGTTTCAGGAACACTCAATACTGAAAATTCAAGTATCTATGTAGCGGGTGATTTTAACTCCTGGAGAATTACTGAAAATTCTAAACTAAGCTATAATCGTTCGGCTGATTTATGGACAACTAAGCTTCTTATGAAAGAAGGCGTTTACAGATATAAATATTTTCAAAAAGTAACTTCATCCGAAAGCTCAGAAGTTCTCCCAATTAATGATACAATCACAAATCAGAATCAGGAATACATTTCCTTTGTCTATTACAGAGATCCGATAAGAAGTTATCAACGGCTGTTAAGTACGGGTTTATTCCGATCTAACAACTGAGTTAGAAGTCAATTCCAATTGAGAAATAATGTACGGCACCCGATTTGAAGCCTGTTCTATCGTATTGCCATCCTATGTCATACCCAAAAGGCAATCCGAACAGAATTGATCTCAATCCAAAGCCGCCGCCAATCAGGATATCACCATCTAAATACGTAAATTCAGAAAAAGTCCCATCTCCATTTGGTATATACCCGGATCTTTCCTTAGCTACAGTAAAGTCTAACTCTTTTCCATTCGCAGCTATATCAGCATTAGTGTTAGGCTCAACCAAAAGTCCATAATTGATATCTTGTCCCCAAGCAGTACCTGCGTCTAAAAAAGCGACTCCAGTTACATTATATAGTGGTAGTATGGGTACGGCTCCAGGTATTATAGCGGCAAATAATGGAAATCTAAACTCAGCATTAACCAGACTGAATTTATTACCGTTAATAGAATTATAAGCAAATCCTCTCATTGGTAAAGCCGGAACTGAAAAGAAATTATCTGTAATTCTGCCGAAAGAAAAACCGATATTGGAATACTGCCGATTAATCCAACCAAGCCTACCACCAAGAAAATAGTTTTGTGCATCTTTACCAACAGATACACCTCCCGAATACCTAAGAGCTATAGCATACCGAGTTCCTAGATCGAAATACTTTCTAAAATCTCCGAGTATGGAAGCAAATTCAGGGGCTGTTTTTCCAATAACCGGGCTACCGCTAATTCCAAATGAATAACGATATCCACCTCTTGGGGTTAAAAATCCGGGTTTAGTCTTGTCATCAGTAAATATTACTTCCGGATATAAAAACCGGCTGCTCTCACTTCTATCAGCTACTGTATTTGGAGAACCGGTTGACCTGTCAACTACAGAATTAAAATCAAGATCTACATTCAGTAATGTCAGGTTAAAATCTATTCGTCTAAATTTATCAAAGGGATATTGAACAGTTCCACCAAAACCATAGGTTCTGTATCGGATCAATTCTCCATAGTAGCTTTGATATCTTCTTGAAGTATGAAAATAACTTGCAAAATAATTGGTTCTTTTTTTAAGATTTCCGTACTGGATACTATAGTCACTTTCTCTTAAATCGAACACAAAATTAGTTCCTAAAGCTATCTGCTGGTCTCCTAATAAATCACTAATTATAAATTGAGTAAGTGCGTAAGAACCATAAGTTGAAGCTACAAATGAAGGGCTATAGGCTATATCTACATCGAATTTTAACCGATATTCCTGTGGCACATATCTTCCATCTTCCGTTAAATTATCTTCTACTGTAAAGGCTTCTACATCTTTTAAGTAAATGGTAGAATCCTGGATTACATCATCTGCGAATACATAATTTCTGAAGTCAATATTAGTACCATCTTCTTTTTTATCAGAAAGTGAATCAGCTTGAATCTTTTCTTTTTCTTCTACTTCCGTTATTGATACTATCCCTCCCTGATAAAGATCTTGAGCATATCTAGTGGCAGGAACTCGTTGTCCTTGCGATTCATTTGCTCTTCGATTAGCCCAATAATTGTTAGTTATCGGTTTTTCAATCTGCCGGTTTAGCGGCGATTTAAGCAGAAAAATATCTAAATAACCATTATTAATTGCATTGAACGCCAGCTTACTTCCATCTGCACTTATTGAGATCTGAGAAACTCCTGTCTGTAAATCTGTAAGTGGAATAGTTGTTCTTGTTTTAAGATTCAGTTCTTTAATATTTTGAATACCATTCTCATCAGAGATAAACAAAACTTTACCTGTTTGAGTAGTAATCGGCTGAGTCTCATTCCATGTTGGTGTGTTTGTAACTTGAGAGGCATAGGAATTCCCAATTTTGACTTCATAAATATCAGTTTGATACAAACCTGTTCCTTTAAATAAACTAGTGGTATTAATTATCTCACCAAGTGTTGTAGATTCTCCTCTATCAGAAACAAAAAATATTGATTGAGAATCCGATGCCCATGCAGGTTCATTATCAGAAAAAATATCCTTAGTAAGATTGATAAGAGTTTTATCATTTAAATTGTACACAAAAATATCTTGAAATGGACCAATGTTCGCATCAAAAGCAATTTTTGAACCATCAGGTGACCATGAAACTGAGCCAATTGCATCTAAGTTTGCAAACTTGAGTTTCTTTATCTCTTTGGTGTTATAATCTATTATTGCAATATCATCTCGCCCTCTTGTTTTAGTTGATAGTGCAATTTTTCTACCGTCAGGTGACCACGTGAGGTTCGGGTTTAAAATATTTAGTTCCTCAAAATCCGGATTGTCTTCACCTCTGATAAGAGTTTTTAGTTTTCTGCCATTTATTGTGCTGATAACAACGACATCAAAAAAGCCCCTACTGTTTGTTATAAAAGCAATTTTATCGCCTTGTGGTGAGATCGCCGCACTTGTATTATACGTGCCGTAATCTCCTCTTTTAGTAAGCAAGGTAGCCAATGCATCAGCCCGTTGTCGTTCCGCTACTTCAGGATAATATCTTTTTTTAAGAGCTTCAGACCACGCTTTCGACAATTCATCTATATTCATTCCCAAGGAAATTGTTAACCCATATTCAACACTTCTGCTGGTTCTAATACTCTGCAAAATCTCAGCTATTTTTTCTCTGCCATATTCTTCCACAATATAGTTCCACAAAGATTGTCCTCCACGATATGCATAATATCCATTTAAATATCTTATCGGAGCCAGATAATTATTTATAACAGCATCACGAATAAACATATCAGTATTTGTATCCCACCCAAGAGCTGTGTATTCCGCTAAACCTTCTTCGAACCATAAAGGAAACACTAGTTGAATATTATTTGCAATAATTGAATTGATTGTCCCTCCATAGAACATATCATTAAAAACTGCGTGTACTAATTCATGATGAATAGTCCGGCGGAAGTCCGCATAATCGCCATCAAACGGGATAGTCATTCTGTTCTTAAGTTTATCAGTTACACCTCCTATTCCTTCTGCACTTATGGGTAACGAAACTACATTAGTTTGTGAGAAGTCATTATGAGAATCATAAATGATTACAGAAATACGATCTGATAGTTCATGATCGAAATCATTCCTCAGTTGTTTATAAGCACTCTCTACACTCATTGATGTAAACTCGGCTAGCTTATAATTCTTTGCCCCGTAATAATAGACGTCAAAATGTTTAGACTGCAAGTAGCGCCATTCAAAATCTTCGTACTGTACTCTATTCTTCCCATAAGGAAAATATTGAGCATAACCTGTGCTTGAAATTATCAAACATATAATAACCGACAGTAATATTCGAACTTTCATATCAATAATATTTAATTTGCCAGAGTAAAATCTATTTGTCTTTTTTGAAGATTCGTACTTTCAACCTTTACTTTGATTTCATCTCCAAGTTTATACGATTTTCCGGAAGATTTTCCAACCAAAGCATGAGTTTTAGGATTATAAACGTAATAATCGCCTTTAAGATCTGAAATCCTCACCATTCCTTCGCAGTGAATATTATTAAGATTAACAAAAAGCCCCCTTTCAATAACACCGGTAATTGTACCTTCGAATGAATCGCCTATTTTTGTACTTAAAAATTCCACTTGTTTAAGTTTTATTGAATCTCGTTCGGCATCTACTGCTACACGTTCTCGTGTACTGCAATGTTCGCCGTGTTTTGTGAGTGCTTCAAAGTTATAACCGGTTGTACCCGCAGAATATTCTTTTAATAATCTATGAACAATCACATCAGGGTAACGGCGAATAGGACTTGTAAAGTGTGCGTAATATGGAAATCCTAATCCGAAGTGCCCAATATTGGCAGGAGAGTACTCTGCTTTTGCCATTGAACGAAGCATTAACCCATTTACGATTGACTCTACAGGGGTATCTTTTACTTTCTGAAGAAGATCATTAATTCGCTTTGGTGTCATGTTATCTGTCACTTCAAACTTAATATTGAACGGAGCAACTTGTTCTGCAACACCTGCTAGCTTTTCCTGATCCGGTTTATCATGAATACGATAGAAAAAAGGAAATAGATTTTTACTCTTCTTTTTCCCTGATTCTTTTCTTAAATCTTCAATATGAAGTGCCACTGTTTTATTCGCCATAAGCATGCATTCTTCAATAAGGCGATGTGCAAATATTCTCTTTTTTATGATCACATCAATCGGGGTTCCCTTTTCATCCAGAACAAATTTTGGTTCGGGATTCTCAAAATCTATTGCACCTTCTTTAAATCTTTTTTTGTGAAGGACTTTCGCTAATTTTTCAGCTGTTTTAAGCTCTTTCGTGTATTTGTGATTTGCTCCATCTAATACTTCTTGTGCTTGTTCGTATGTAAATCGATGCTTTGAGTGAATAGCTGTTTCTTCAATGGAATAATCTACTAACCTTCCATTATCATCGATCTCCATAAAGCAACTGTATGTAAGCTTATCTTCATTAGGCCGTAAACTACATACGCCATTACTCAGTTTTTCAGGAAGCATAGGAATTACACGATCTACTAAATATACACTTGTTCCTCTGCTGTACGCTTCTTTGTCAAGAATTGTCTCTTTTCTTACATAATGACTTACATCAGCTATATGAACACCTAAGTAAAAGTTTCCATTATCTAATAGTTCAATACTTAAAGCGTCATCAAAGTCCTTGGCATCAGCCGGGTCAATAGTGAATACAAAATCCTTGCGCATATCTTTGCGACGCTTAAATTCCTCTTCCGGAATTTCTATTGGAATTCTTTCAACAAAGGCTTCTACTCCCTTTTCAAAGTCTGCTTTTAACTCATTCTCAGCTAAAATCGAAAGTATATTTGCGTCATTAGTTCCTGATTTCCCTAAAATAGATGTAACCACTGCTTCCGGAAGAGCTTTAGGATGAGTCCATTTTTTTAGATTGAACAACACCTTATCATCATGATGAGCGCCGTTAATATTATCTTTTAATACAAAGAAATTAACATGAGCAGATTTTTGATCCGGTTCTATTATGTACGTTCTATCCCCTGTTCTTTTAAACGTTCCAACATAAAATTCTTTTCCCCTTTTCTTTATTTCAACAACTTTCCCTTTGGGCTGACCACTATTCCTTTTACCTATAATTTTTACAAGTACAATATCATCAGGAAGACAAAGGCCTGTATCTTGTCTTGCAATCATTATATCCTCATCCATTCCTTCAACAATTACATACCCTGTACCTCGTGGCGTTAACTGTATATACCCTTCTACAAGACTGCTGTCTTTTTTTGTAGCGTTGCTTGAAGATCCTCTTAATTGAATTTGAGGTCCATTTCGGCTTAATATTCCTTTATGATCAAGCTTATCTATTACTTTATCTAATTTTCGATGTTCTTTCTTGCTGTTAATTGCCAAAGCATTTGCAATTACATCTCTCTGTAACGATTTATTCGGGCTACTTTTTACAAGATCTATAACTATATTTTCTAAACTGCTTACTCTTGAGTCTCTACTCATTCATTCCTTTTATTAACTGGGATTTTCATCCGCTTTATTTTCTTCTTCTTTTTCTTTGTTACCGAATAATTTTCTAAATGGACTTCCTAGTCTTCTGAAAAAATCCTGCCACGTATTAAAGCTGGTCTCTGCTTCTACTCCAACTCCATTAACGTCCTGTCCCTGCCTAGCTTCTTGCCCATTCGATAAATTATTAAAAGTTGGGTCTTGTCGATGAAATGCAGTAACTGAAAATATTTTATTGATTTTATACGTTGCGCCTAAATCTCCAATATTGGATTGTGCTCCGGTAATTTGGCCGTCTCTTCGAATAATAATTCTGTCATTATAAAGTCTCAATGCCAACCCTAAGTCAACCTGATTATAGGTATTAAGATTAAAATCTACATCAAAGCTACTTATATCACTACTTAATAAAGAATTAATTTGATTGGAAAGCAAAGGGCTAATCACTTGGTTTGATATTAGTGGATTTAAAACAGCTCCACTACCAGAAAAGTTCTCTGTTAGAGATGATGCCCCATTTACTGAAGCAGCAGGTATAAAATCTCCCATTAATAAAAAACTAGTAGCTTGTAATAGCTTTTCATCTTCATTTCTGTTCAATGAAGCAATCTGTGTAGAAAGTGTTGAGTTTTGTCGTGATTCAAAAGTATTTGGTAACCTGAAATAAAAATTATTTTCAATACTAGATAGAGATCCACTGATATTCAACACAAGATCGACGGGTGTTCGTTGAATATTGTTTTGATCGGTAAGATCCAGATCTGATCGCGCAGTTGTTAAGGTCCTGATATTTGGTCTTCCTGAGTAAACTGCATTTATGTTTAATCGTGCATTTCTAGGATCACCTTCCCAAACAATACTACCGCCCGGCTCTAGGTTGAATCTTCTGGTAAATATATCACCACTTACTAATTGATAGTTCCCTCCACTGATATCAAATCTACCAAAAATACTGAGTTCTTCGTCTTCCAATCTAATTCTTAATCTTCCGGTTCCATCTGCAGTAATTATATCTCCCGTAACTTGATCAAATATCAAGCGAACGGTCATTGGGTCATTAGCTATGAATTGCAGATCGAGTGTAAAGCGCTCAACAAATGTAAGTTCAGACAAGTCAACCTGATCATTAATAGTAAACGTTGTTCCATTTGCGCCAGAACTGGAATCAGCATTCAACTCCTCAAAAGAATCAACAAAACGGATAAACTTATTATCTTCATTAAAGTCAGTTTCTTCAAGTAACGGGAGTTCAATTTGAGAGAAATCTGAAATCAACATTGGTTCTTCTGTAGTGAGAATCGGGTTGGCATTGGTGCCCGCTATTCTCACAACTCCGGTACCATAGGCTTTGCCAAAAAAGGGTGCTGTAGGATCAAAATTGTTATTCAGAAACTGAAATTCATCGGTCTCAATTCTTATATTCATGTTGTGAACCGGATCAAAATCATTGAAGTTATACCAACCATCAAGCACTGCAATACCACCGGAAGGATCTATCAAAAATATATCCTCAAAAACTAATCCTTCTGATCTTGTAAATGTAATTGGTCCTTGCCCGTAGTAATAAGTATCTAAAAAGCGTGGTTTCATATACACGGCGTCTTCTTCTCCAATATTGTAATCTACTTTAAAATCATAGGTCTCAAGATTTCCCCACACCTCCCCTGAACCGGTTGCTACACCTGCCATTTCTGTGAATACTTTTGGAATAAGAAAAGGGACAATCCATAAATCAACCGTATTGAAATCAAGATCAAAGTGATATAAAGAATCAACTTCGGGAAACTCACCATTTACCGGAGCCAATACATAACCCGAGAAGACCAAGTTTTGACCTTCTCGATCATTTCTCTCAAAATATGTAGGATATATGGTTGAGTCTGTTTTAACAGATATTTTCGTATCAAATCTATTAAGGTCTTGGTTTAAAATACTTGATACTTCAAAATCACCAACAATCTGATCATTCAAAGAAAGACCATTTAGATTGATCGTACCTTCAACTGTAGGTACTTTTGTTAAAGTTCTAGTGGTAAAAGTTCCATTTAAATTTCCGCCAAAATCTACTTTCCCATTTATCAAATCAGAAATACGGTCTAATTTTACACCTCTAAAAAAATAGTTAACAGAGTCGGCTATGTTATTACTAAAGGCGCCATCAATATTAAAGAGTTCTTCTCTGTTTTGGAAAGTGAAATCTTTAAAAATCAATTTTTCTTTATTGCTATAAGTCAAAGATGGTGTGCCTTTGTTTTGCCATGAGTAAATATTTGAACCTAATCTGAAACTATTGATATTTGCAGTAAAAGAAGTATCTGTTAATTGACCTGTACTTTTTAGCAGTAGCTTTGCTTCTTCTCCAATAACTGCAATGTTATTAAAAATGCTGATCGAGTCTTTATTCATTTTAAGATCCAGATCAAATCCTTTTGTATCAAAGTAGGGAGTTTTAAGATGCGCGATATTTGCACTTACTAAGAGCGTAGAAAATTCTTTCAAAGTCTGATTATGCCTAAAACTTCCGGTAATCTGAGTTCTTATCGAATCTGCTTCAAATTCTTTAAACTGAAATCTTGGATCAAAAATATCTGCATTAAATAATAAGCGTTCTGTATTGGCTGTGATGTTTGAACTCAACCTTGAGGAAGCTACCAATTCGGGAAAGTCAGGATAATACTTTTTAATGAGCCCAATATTTTTCAATTGAGCGGTAATAGCAAAATCTTGGTTACTTAAAACTCTGTTTGTAAGTCGTTCTTTTTTTGAAAATGATTCAGTAAAAAACTCTTCTTCTATTCTCTTTTTAGCATAAGTTAGCCAATAATTTGTAAGGGGAATTAAATCAGTAACCGTAAAATCTCCTTCAATGCTTACATCTGCTGCGGTGGTTGTAAGCCTTATAGAACGTTTATTCGATGCAATATTCGCTACATCTGCATAAAGCAATTGTGGGATTAAAGTATCCCCTTCCACTACAGAAAACGGTATTTCCACATTTAATACACCTGTTGCATCATCAAATGATTTTCCCTCAAATTGAGCATTATACTCAATGTCCATAATCACATCTGCAATGTTTGGAGATTGAGTTAAGTAGCGAAGACTTAAATCATTGCCTTTTCCTTCTAGCTTTATCGCAGTTCGTTCACCTGAGAAATCAATTACACCTTCGCCTTCTAAACGGCCATTTTCAGCTTCAATTAAAAACTTTGGAGAAATCACCTTATTGCTACCGCTAGCTGATACTTCAATGGTTGAAAAAGTAGAATCATTAATTTCAACATTCCTGGAGGTAATCTTAGCTAAATCAAAACCTGTAAAATCTGAATAATCTGATGTTTTAAATACTCCGGTAGAGGTAATATTTGTACTTCTGATGGCATCAATAAATAAATTCCCAATATTTAGAGAGTCCGTTTCAAACTGAATATCCATAACCTTTTGTTCATCTAAACCAACATTACCAACTAGTTTAATCTTACCTCTTTGCCCATCACTTATAAATGTACCTTCTGTTGATTTAAGATCTCCTTTCACATCTGCCGTTAATACCGCATTAGAAATAGCTTCAAGTTGATATTTGTTCGCTTTTTTATAAAAGTCTTGAATATCTGCCGTATCTATAACTACTTCCGAAAAGTTTAAGTCGTAGTTGAAATAATTTTTTTGAGTGATATCGAAAAGTTTACCGGCTGCATCTATTGATGATTTTCCATACTTAATGGAAGTAGTATTAACATCTATCTCATTTAAATTCCCGGAAAAATCAGCGTTCAAAAGAATTGGATGTTTAAATAAATTATAATCAGGAAAAAGTTTATTTATCCTTTCCTGAGATACCAATAATTCTTCTATATCCAGATCGTAATCGGCATTTCTCAGTTGTTCCAAAAAATTATCGGCGTATATATTAACCCCGTCAATTCGCCCTGTGAAATTAAGATAAGAATGTTGGTTTATAAAATTGAATGAATTGAATTCAAGAAATTGATTATCGCTGTATATTTGACCGTAAATTTGACTTCTTCCAATTTCATCAACTACAAATGAAAGTGTTTCGATGTCTAAAAACCGTTCGTTTTCCTGATATTCAAAAAACATGGATAAATTCAGATCTTTGATAGTAAGGCTGTCTGTATTTGATGTAAATTTACTTGCTCCAAAGGCATTTCTAATCAAAACATATCCGTCAGAAATAGTCACATTTGGAGCTAAAATTTCAAAGAAAGGAGCTTTTACATCAACACTATCATTTATAATTTCTACAGGCTTCTTTTTTAAAGCATAAAAAAGTGATGCATTACTTTCAGAGTCAATAATGATCTTTGGAGACTCAATATTTAAACCAGTAACAACAAAACGTTGTTGAAAAAGTGCCGGAACATTTAAATTAGCTGATATGCTGTCGCTGGAAAAGACAGCCTCAATACTCGAGGAATCCGGGTAGAGATTAACATCTTTAAGCTCAATACGGAAGGGAATTAATCCATCCAGCTTTCCAATGGTAAATACGCCGTTGTATTTTTCGCTGAAATTATTTTCTATTCTATTAGCAATATATGTTTTAGCAGGCTCTAGCTGGATTAGCCCAAACAATATTCCACTACCAATTGTAGCAGTTAAAAATAATACTACCACAATTGCCCAAAATGCTTTCCAACACTTATGTAACCATCTAACTACCGGCACTTATTTAAACTCATTAATTAAAAATTTCCATGCTTTTTCTAAATCAGCACTATTAGTAAGAATTTTTGACCTAGCCTTTTCAACATCTTCAAGTATAATTACTGTAATAGAACCGTCTTTTACTTTTTTATCATGAAGCATCATTAGGGTCAATTCTTCCATTGTTTCTGAAGGATTGAATGTAGAATTAAACAACGGTCTAAATTCAGATAAATTGGCTATATCAATATTAAATCCTAATAATTGTGATAATTTTACAGCTCCCCACATCCCCATAAAAACGGCTTCACCGTGAGAGCAATTCTCATAATTTCCTACTCTTTCAATAACGTGAGCAAATGTATGGCCAAAGTTTAGAATTTCTCTGATGCCTGATTCTTTAAAATCTTTAGAAACAATATCAACTTTAATAGTAGCACAAATAGACACTAATTGTTCCCACTCTTTTGAATAGGAAAATTCTTTTTTTAGTGGAATTTTTTTGAGAAGATCAAATATTGATCGATCACTAATCATTCCATATTTGATTACCTCTCCAAGACCATGTACAATTTCTTTGTGAGGAAGTGTTTCTAAAAATTGAAGATCAGAAAAAACAGCTTTTGGCTGATAAAAAGCACCTATTAGATTTTTCCCGATTTCATGATTTATCCCGGTTTTTCCACCAATTGAACTATCCACCATTGCAAGAAGTGATGTTGGAATATGTATTAAAGGCATTCCTCGTAAACATGAAGCTGCTATAAATCCACCCAAATCTCCTGTTACTCCACCTCCGATTACAATTATCGGCGTAGAACGCTCAACGCCTGAACTCAATATTTTACCCACTAAATGCGAAAATACAGAAACACTTTTACTCGATTCTCCTTGTGGTACAATACAAACAACACTCTCATCAAAGTTTGCCGAAATTTTATTTATGAATGTGTTTTCATACAGCTTGAACACATTTTCATCAATAATAAACACTGCTTTTCTACGACTAAAACTGGATGAAAGAAATTGAATGATTTCATCTTCAATCTTATAGCCTACATGAATTTCATGTTTATCTGAATGTGTGGTATTCAGCTGAATACGCTTAGACATGTTTCTTAATTTTGTCGATCAGTCTATTCACCACCAATTCCTTTTCTTCATTTCCCGAGGTGATGAGTTTAACTTCTGCCTGTTTGTAGAATTCAATTCGAGAAGAATATAAGGTTTCTAACTCTATTTTGAGTGTTTCTCTGCTTTTTATTTCACCGGCTTCATTTCGAACAATGGGCCGTTTAGGGTTCATTAAAATCCGATCTAAAATAACATCCAAAGGAGAGTCTAAATAGATCAATAACCCATGAACTTTTAAATGATCTACAATGTGTTGATTTTGCAATGCGCCACCACCAAGAGCAACTACACCTTTAAATGATCTCGTAAGATCAAGCAAGTATTCCCATTCTTTTTCCCTGAAATAGTTTTCCCCTTCATCGTTAAAAATTTCCGGGATTTGTTTTCCTTCTTTAAGTACTAAGTATTTATCAAGATCATGGAAAGGAAGTTCGAGCTTCTTTGCTAATAATGAGCCAATGGCACTTTTCCCTGCTCCCATAAATCCACTTATATAAAAGCTGCCTTCAAATCGTTTTAATCTGTAATCACTCATTTATTAGGTTTTTGAGGAGTTACAAATTCAACTTCTTCCTTATCAACAAGAACAGCGCCCGCCGGTGCTCCTTTCGGCTTTCTAACATATTTCGTTTTGGTAATTATTACCGGCACAATTTCAGATCCTTTTGCTTTAGAATTATACGCCGCATACGAAGCGACCTCTAAAAGTACTGATTTTGGTGGCATATTCTTGTCATTTCCCATTCGTATTAATGTATGAGAACCCGGAACTCCGCGAGCGTGTAACCAAATATCTTCTTTATGCGACATCTGCACTAATTTATCGTTACTCTTTGCATTCTTGCCAATCCATACCGTATAGTTTTCTACTTCCAACATATGAAACGGTAAATTACTATCACCTGAAGATTGTTTCTCACCGATTCCCAGCTCTTCTAGTAATTTAGACCGCTCTTTTTTCCAATCTCTAAGATCATGCAGTCTGTTTATTTCTTCTAACTCTTCTTCTATAAGTTCCAGTTTTTCTTTTAAGCTTTCTAATTCAGGAATTCTTTTCAGTGCCTCCTTATATGAGCGTAATGATTTTTTTGATTTAGCATAATATTTCTCAGCATTTTCTATAACCGTTAGTTTCTCATCCAATGGTATTTCAACTAAACTTCCTTCATCGTAGAGATCTTGAACCTCTATTTTTTTTGGATTTTTGGTCGTTAAATGACCGTTAGCCATTAAAAGATGGCCATACTTTTCGTATTTTTCTGCTCTTTCAACTCCTTTATCAGCTTGCTCCAGATTTCTTAATGCTGAGGAATTTCTTTTCTTTTTTCTCTTGATTTGTTTAGAAAGCTCGCCCTTTTGTTGTCTTAATCGCTGCGTATGTGAGTAGGTTTTATATCGGTAAGAAATAAGATCATTTATAGAATCGAATTCTCGCTCTGTTTCCAACGATAAGATTTCCTCATTGAATAATGCTGTATTTCCATTTTTAAGAAGTCGCCATTTAGGGTGCTGCTCAACACTTTGAGTTAATTTCTTTGTGAAATTAATTAAATCCTCATCAGATAAGGAATCCAATGAGTGTTGCTTTATAACATCAGTAAGGTTGTTTCTAGGTATAAGTGGGTTTAAACCGGTTATTTTTTGTTTTAAAGAACCTTTGTCTTTCAACTTACCAAACAAATCAATTTCTTTTTTATCAGGTATATCTATCTCAGAAATATCTCCACCCTTAAAAGATTTTATAAGTTCATCTTCTTTTAAGAGCATCACATTCGCATTATTACTAAATAGCTTAAAAACTAAACTAAAAGCTTCTTCAAAAGTTATTGTAACAATTCTATCTGTTTCGGCTAATTCTATGTCAAGCATCTTTAATCCATAGATTTCCTCAAAAAAAGCAATAGTATTCTTTTGCTTAGGATTGGAATAATAATCCAGAAAAAGGGCAATGTTTCCTGGTGCAGTGCTATAAACAAGTTTATGATTCTCGCTCTCACCTTCAATAAAAAATTCTATTAAATTTTTGTATCTCGTGTTTGAGATACCAATTTCCTTGCCTAGAATTTTGGCTTTTATGAATTCTATTAGATATTTTAACTCGTAATAATTCAAAGAGACCTTGTTATTTTAATAATAGTTGTTAGGTAGAGATTTATGCAATATCCGATTTTTAATTCAATCATAAATACAGTTGATACTAATCTGGAACGTCGAGGTATTTCAACCGAAATGTTCAAGACTTGGGAAAATAGCAAAATTAATGCCACCGGGTTAGAGCTAGAAATAAATCTTTCTAAAATTTCCAGTTATTTACGTTCAATGTCTATCAATTTTGATTGGGACGGCTTTAGAGAGGCCTCTTTAGCAAAAAAGTTGGAAGGAATGGATGCTCATCCTTTCTTAACTATTGATAAACTTAAAAAATCGAGCATCATTCCTACTATTGACGTGGAAATGTCGTGGTTTTTTGAAGAAGACACTTGTCAACCAATCAAACCTGACAAAAATGGAAATTATAGGGTAGAACATGCCAGCGTTTGGATGGAATCAGTAAGTAAGAAAGTAAATGAACTACTAGCCAAAGATGATATTATCACACGCTGGCATGTAGAAATTGAGGGCGATAAAAATGGAAAGTACTTATCCGCAATTAATTTAATCTCCTACTTTCAGTATCAACTTGATTCCCCTTCCAGTTTAAATGAAGTAAACCAATTTGTAAGCCGCCGCCTTCAAGATCTGCTCTTCAAAGCAAATAAGGTAATCAACATTTCTGATGAAATTTTGTCCAATGCAGTTGCTGCTTAATGGACGAACCCAAACTTACTGTTATTCATAAGTTTTTAAATCCGAATGATGCTCATGTCGCAAGGGCTCTACTGGAAGATGCCGGAATTCAAGCATTCCTTTTGGATGAACATAGCTCGTATTCCATTGGAATCCCATTGTTTTAGGCGGATGCGGATATAGACTTGCAGTATCCGATAAAAAATCGGAGTGAAGCTTCAGAAATTTTAAAAGAATTTGTTCATTTAAATTCTATTCGCGAACTGGACCAAAAAATCCGATGTCCGAAATGTAACTCATTGTTGGTAAGCAATAAAAAACCATTTTCACTTGGTACTATTCTAGGATTATTGTTTGGTGGCTTAATTCTACTTTCAACCAAATCTAACCCCTATTACCTTTGCAAGCGTTGTCGTTATAAATGGAATGAAAACCAAAGAGCATAAAAAAGGCTCTGATTAAATAACCAGAGCCTAAAATTTATTTCTTCTTCTTATGTCTGTTTTTTCTCAGACGCTTCTTTCGCTTGTGCTTTGCAATTTTTGAACGCTTTCTTTTTTTACCGCTTGGCATAAATGTTCACCAAAAAATTTCTGATTGTTATTTCTATGAGTTGATTAATTCTAAAAATAAGAACTTTTCAAAGTATTTCTAAATCATTTTTCTTCCATTACACTTTCATTCACTACTTCTTTAAAATCTTTCGACATTTTAAGCATAGGAACGTATTGTTCCGGCACAATTACTTCTTCGTTGGTTTTTGGATTTCTAGCTACTCTCTGTGCCCTTTTAACTACTTTAAAGCTCCCAAAGCCACGTAATTCTATATGCTCGCCTCTTTTCATGGCATCAATTACTGTTTCCATAAATCCATTTACCACAGCTTCTGTTTCTACTTTTGTGAGCCCAACTGAGGATGAGATAATATCTACCATGTCTGCTTTAGTCATAATTAATAAATTCTTTAATAAAGTTATGATAACTGTTTCAAAATACTATTATGAAAACAAAGCTTCTGAGAAATCGTTCACATTCCCAATTTAAACATTCTGTATAAATTTCAGGTGCATTATCTAATTGCTTTTAAATAACCAAATATTATCCTTTAATATTCCGAAATGTTTTTTACTTTCATGGGTCAAAAAAAGCTACTAATTCAAAATTAATTAATAGATTCCATGGAATTATTTGAAAGTGTCGTCAACTGGTTGAACAATCTGGTTTGGTCAACCCCGCAACAGTTCCCTATCATGATTGTGGTGCTACTGGGCTTTGGAATTTTTATCACCCTTAGACTCGGATTTGTTCAGCTTAGAAGATTTTCACATGGTGTAAAATCAGTAATGGGTGTTTATGATAATCCCGATGATACCGGGGACGTGAATCACTTTCAGGCATTGACTACCGCATTATCTGCCACCGTTGGAATCGGGAATATTGCCGGAGTAGCCATTGCTATTCACTATGGCGGCCCCGGTACTCTTTTTTGGATGTGGATTACGGCTTTCTTCGGAATGGCCATTAAATACACCGAATGCACCTTGGCTGTTCAATACAGAATAAAAAATGACGATGGCTCTGTATCTGGCGGGCCTATGTATTACATCGAAAGAGGTCTCGGGGCAAATTGGAAATGGCTGGCTATTTTCTTTGCTTTTATGGCTGTTATCACTTCTTTCTTGACAGGTAATGCCGTGCAAGCAAACACCATTGCCGATACCATGTACAGTACCTTTCAAATCCCCAGCTGGATCACCGGAATTGTGACCGCTGCTTTTGTTGGAGTGGTTATTGTTGGCGGTATTAAACGAATTGGACAGGTTACTGCACGATTGATGCCGATTATGGCAATCATCTATGTACTGGGAGCTTTAATTATTCTTACCCTGAATGCGGGTTCAATTATTCCTGCCTTTGGTACCATCTTTTCTTCTGCATTCACTCCCGAAGCCGGACTATTTGGTGTAGGTTCCGGATTATTTTTAACCACTCTGGTTTGGGGTATTAAACGAGGCTTGTTTTCAAACGAAGCCGGACAGGGTTCAGCACCTATTGCTCATGGCGCAGCTAAAACAGAAGAACCCGTGCGCGAGGGTGTAGTGGCACTGCTCGAACCTTTTATTGACACTATTGTGGTTGTTACCATGACCGGACTTGTGATTGTATCCACAGGGGTTTGGGATGAACGGCACGATATGGTCTATGAACCGCAAAACAGTAATAACTCAGTGGAAATAGTGGATGAATCGAATAGGCTCATTATTGAGGATGGTGAACCTGTAAACGGAACCGTACTGCGGAATGATTTTGAAACCGGTCTTTTCTTTGTTGATGAAGCTCAGAATGAACGATTTTCCGGAGTCTTGAATATTGAAACCGGCACCTTTACAGATAATGAAGGAAACGTGATAGCTGACGTTTACACCAGTGTTATTGAAAACGGAGCCCCCTTAACCTCCCTTGCTTTCGAAAGAGGACTGGCTCCTCTAATTCCTTGGGGTAAACATATTGTCACCTTAAGTGTACTCCTATTTGGTGTTTCCACGGCTATCAGTTGGAGTTATTACGGAGACCGCTCCATCCAGTATTTAGCAGGCGATAAATCCATAATATATTATAAAGTGGTATATCTTGGTATGCACTTTTTGGGTGCCATATTCCCGCTTGCCACCGTTTGGGCAATTGGTGATATTGCGCTCGGTTTAATGACTTTCCCAAATATTATAGCATTGTTTGCGCTTTCAGGAACAGTAGCTATTGCAAGTAAGAAATACTTTGAAAAAATGAAAGATTATAAATCGGAGTAATTTCTATGAGCAATGTATTTGAAGTCGATCATCCCGTAATTGATATTTATTTAACTGCATTACGCGAAAAGACCACCAATACCGCAGCTTTTAGAAGAGCAATGGCTAATATCGGAAATATATTAGCCTATCATGCACTGAGTGAATTGCCATTGACTGAGTTTGAGATAGAAACTCCGATTCAAAAAACAAGTGGCTTCACTCCTTCTTGTGATGTAATTGTGATACCTATTCTTAGGGCAGGGCTCAGTCTGGTTGATGGTATCGTTAATTTCATTCCGGAAGCAAAAGTTGGCCACATTGGTGTATATAGAGATGAAGAAACACATGAACCGGTAAATTACTATCATAATCTCCCTAATGGAATTGAAAATGCTTTTACATTAGTGGTTGATCCAATGCTCGCAACTGGTGGTAGCGGTAGTCATGCTATTAAATTCCTGAAAGAATCAGGTGCTAAAAATATTCGCTTTGTTGCTCTCATTGCAGCTCCTGAGGGAATAGAAAGACTACAGAAAGACCATCCTGACGTGCCAATTATTACTGCCTCAATTGATGAAAAGCTAAACGAACAGGCCTACATTGTACCCGGCTTGGGCGATGCAGGAGACAGATATTTTGGAACTACCTAAGTTAATTTTTTGCATTCTACTTGTTTTTCTACTTGCTCAGTGTTCAGAATTATCTGAATATGATAATGAGCGAATTAAAGAAGCACTTGGTGATTCCTTAATAACAAGTTCTGCAACTAAAGGTGTAAGTATGGATATTATTGAGGATGGTATTTTAAAATTAAATCTAAAAAGTAGCCGAGCACTTACCATCACTAAAGACAGAAATAAATCCACCTATCTTAGTGGACCTGTGGAAATATCTATTTTTAAAAACGACACGTTAGATACTGAAGTATATGCTGATAGTGCTGTATATCTTCCTAAAGAAGCACGATTTGAGCTTTTTGAAGGTGTAGTGGTTAGATCAAAAAACGGACGAGTTCTTTATTCTGACTATCTGAAATGGTTGAGAGAATCAGATAAAGTTAATACACCCGGAAAAGTTCTCATTATCACTGAAACAGATAGTATAGCTGCAACCGGTTTCGACGGGAATACTGATCTCACTAATTATACCTTGACCGAAGTAACAGGCAAAACTCAGTTCAATTGAATCATAAATTTATATATCTGCTTTTATGTATAGCAATGTATTTTATTGCTTCTTCCTCCGCCCTTGCACAAACAACGGTAGAAATTGAAAGTGTAAAGACACTTAAAAGCATTACAATTGATGGAGAACCCATTCGGAAATTTTACGAGGCAAGATTAAAAACAGGTGGTTTTACTATTGTTTGTGACAGCGCCTGGCAATTTCTGGATAGAGATGAATTTCGTGCATTTGGTAATATCCAAATAGACACACCAACTGAAATAATCTGGACCGATTCTTTAACCTACTTCAATGTTTTGGATTTTAGCCAACTTCGCGGAAGAGTGATTATCAAACAAGACAGCACACTTCTATTCGGAAATAAAGTGGACTATAATTTTGTAACTAAAGTAGGTCGTTTTCTTGATGAAATTAGATTAGAAGATAATGAAGATGGTATTCTTAAAGCACGGTCGGGAATATATTTTCAAAATCAGGATAGTGCTGAATTTCGGGGAAATGTCCAATTGGTTGATTCCGCTCAATACGTAGAAGGTGATAGTTTATTCATAAACAGAAAATCAAGATTCCTTCGGTTGTTTGATAATCTTCTGGTTATAGACAGCACAAATAATGCACTTCTTACAGGAGATTATCTTGAAGCTGATTCTACAGGCAGACGATATCTTCGAGGTAATGGTTATCTACGACAAACTGAGGAAGATTCATTAAAATCTGACACAACCCACATCTTTGCTAAAGAGATTAAGCTCACAAAACGAGATTCTACTACAATAATAGATGCTTACACTGACGTAAATGTTTGGACAGAAAAGTTCTCTTCCCTTTCAGATACTTTGCTATATAACTCAGATACAGAGCTTTTCAGATTAAGAGGAACCCCAAAAGCCTGGAATAAAAATATTCAATTAACGGGATTTTTTATATTTGTTCAGCTTGATAGCAGTGAAGTTCAAAACCTAACTTCGTATCCACAGCCGTTTGCCGTTCAAGAAGATACGGTTTCCGGAAGGCTGAACCAGATTAAAGGCGATACACTTATTGCGGATTTTAAAAATGGTGATATTTCTAAAATAACTATCTATCCAAACAGCGAAGTACTCTATCATATTACTAATGACGCAGGAAAACCCGATGGAGCTTTTGAAAGCACGTCTCCAAAAACGGTTCTTATATTTGAAAATGGAGATATGGTTGAAGCCAAAATGGGAAAGAATCAGGGGCTTTTTCTTCCCGAATACACCGAATTAGCAAGTCGTCGTTTAGCAGGTTTTGTGTGGACACCCAAACTCAGACCAGAAAAACCAACATTAGATCCTCAACCAACCAATCCTCCCATTCCTGAAGCTAGACCTTTTGAGCTACCCAGAAGGTTTGTGGAGTACTTAGAATCTCTTCAAGATTAGATTAATTTAGCTTAAAATATCTTGTCATCCTTGTGGATTTCTGGTAATTCGTCGACAGTCTTCTCAATAAATCAAATAGGGTCATCCCGTCCGCCAGCTGGCGGATCGGGATCTTATATAATGGCTGGTACAATGAATATTGGAAATATCTTCTTAAGGTTACTGATTTGGTATAGAATTCAACATGTGAGCAATATACTTTCATTGCGGTAGGAAATTTTACTTCAATCAATGTTAGCCCCCTTTCCTGTTCTTTTGTACCGACAAAAGAAGAACCTCCCGAAGGGATCCCTACGGGTAAAAGGTCCCGACTGCGAATGCTTCGCGGATTCATCAAAGATTCTACTGAATAAATCCGAAGGTCTATGGTCTATTCAAGAATTTTACTAAAGCTATCCTGAACGAATTTATTCGCCCTTCGGGCTCGTTGAATCTTTGTATTCATTTTCCTGCTCACCATTCTAAGGTCGAGTGGATAAAAATTTCATTAAAATCGTTAACGAATTATCTGGCGTCAACAGGGATGACGAAGGCATTCAAACCTCGTTCGTTACGCTCCGCCTTGGACCGCATTTCCACTTTAAAATAAACTTTTACGAAGAATCTCACTCTCCTACCCTATTTTAGCCTTTCAATTAACTAACTCTATTTGAAATGAAGCGTATTCTTTTATTACCATTTTCTTTGTTACTTTTGCCAACTTTAGGTTTTTGATGTATAATTACTAAATTAGATTAATGATAAAGACAAGCATGAAGCGTTGCTTGTGTATGCCGGATATAACCTTCAAAAAGAAATCGTAAACTTGAAATAAGACTCAGAATCATGACTCAAGTTCAGTTAAAAGATAAGCTAATCAAAAGAATCCAAGAGATCGATAACCAAGACGTTCTTAAAGATTTTCTAAATATTCTTGATATCGATTCTGATTCTAAAATCACTCTGAAACTTTCCTCCGATCAAAAAATTGCCATAGAAGAAGGAGAAAGTGATTTTAAAAATGGAGAGTTTCTTTCTGAAGAAGAATCTGATAGACAAGCCAAAAAATGGCTAAAAAAATAATATGGCCAAATAAAGCCCATTCTGACCGGCTTAAGATTTTTGAATATTGGAACAAAAGGAATGGGACGAATATTTATAGCAGAAAGCTATTTTATCTCTTTAAAAGTGCAACTGACTTAATCAAACAATATCCTAATATTGGACAAAAGACTGATGTTGAAGAAGTACGTTCTAAACTTGTCAAAGACTACCAAATATTCTACCGGGAAATTGACTCCACATCTATTTTAATTTTAACAATTTGGGATACTCGAATGGATCCAAAGAATAAAGAAGAAGAAATTAAAAAAGGTAGAAACCTCAGTTTGCTGTAAGAACATACATTTTTTGTTAACTAGATATCGATGATGTTTGGCTAAAAACCTGAGTTCGATTTTGAAAACACCTTTTGAGTATAGTTTAGGTCATTCCACGGCGAATGCCTGTGCCAAAGGCATCACTTTGTGGGAATCTGGATCTCTTTAAACTATTCCAAATGTTTTTTAAACAACAATTTTGATTCCTCCGTGGGAGTGCCTTTGGCGCTGCCTCTTCAGGAATGACTAATAGGCGTTGTTTCTTTCATATTATAAAATCGAACTCAGGTTAAAAGGCTTCCAATTACTCAGCCTTTAACCTCATTCCATACGCTCCTCGTTGGAACGTCCGATGCTAGAACTCGTAACCGCTACCTCACCTAAGCTAAAAAATTCAGTAACTCTTGGTCAGCTTTATGTAATATTTTTTTACGGAGAATGTCCTCTTTCTGCCCTATTATCTTTACATAACTTACTAACCACGCTATGAAACGACTTGCTCTCTCTTCAGTATCAGTATTTTTTCTATTCACTTCTGTCTTTGCTCAGAACTTTACTCTCCCCGATGATCACGACCGAACCGTAGAAACCACAAATGAAGTAAGTATCAATGGCCAGAAAATTCCGTATTCATCAACAACCGGTTTCCAACCTGTTTTCAATGCTGATATGGAACCAATTGCTACGCTTTCGTTCACTTACTACAATAGAACCGATATTAAAGATGACATCCGCCGCCCTTTGATGATCTCCTTTAACGGTGGACCCGGTTCAGCCTCAGTATGGATGCATCTGGCTTACACCGGGCCAAAAGTATTACGCATTGATGATGAAGGATTTCCAATTCAGCCTTACGGTATCAAAGACAATCCGCATTCCATTTTAGATGTAGCTGATATTGTTTTTGTGAATCCTGTGAATACGGGCTACTCCAGAATTTTGGATAAAGAAGTCGATCGGGAGCAATTCTTTGGGGTAAATCAAGATATCGCTTACCTCTCAGAGTGGATCAATATGTTTGTTACCAGGGTGAATAGATGGAGATCTCCAAAGTATTTGATCGGAGAAAGTTATGGAACTACGAGAGTTTCGGGATTGGCAGCAGCGCTTCAAGGCAGACAATGGATGTACCTGAATGGAGTGATCTTAGTATCGCCAACGGAACTGGGTATTCATACCGGAAGCGGACGGCGTGAAGGACCATTGGGTGCTTCTCTCCGACTTCCTTACTTCACTGCAGCTGCCTGGTATCATGAAAAATTGCCCACTGATCTTCAATCCAAAGATCTGGACGAAGTGCTTCCTCTGGCAGAAGATTATGCCGTAAATGAATTAATGCCCATTATTGCTAAAGGTGGTTTTGTAAACGAAGCAGAAAAAAATAAAGCGGCTGAAATGATGGCTCGGTATTCCGGGATTTCAAAAGAAGTAATTCTTCAATATAACCTGGACGTTCCAACTTCATTTTTCTGGAAGGAATTGCTCCGTGATGAAGGTCTTACGGTTGGAAGATTAGATTCCAGATACAAAGGATTGGACAAAACAGATGCAGGAACCAGTCCTGATTTTAACTCTGAGCTTACATCATGGCTACATTCCTTCACTCCGGCCATTAATTACTACTTTGCTAATCATTTGAATTTCAAAACAGACATAAAGTATAATATGTTTGGTCCTGTTGGCCAGTGGGACAGAAGCGGAAATAATACCGGAGAGAATCTACGTCAAGCAATGGCACAAAACCCATACTTACATACCATGGTTCAAAGTGGATATTTTGATGGAGCTACCAAATATTTTGATGCTAAATACACGATGTGGCAGATCGACCCAAGTGGCAAAATGAAAGATCGGTTTTCATTTAAAGGATACCGAAGCGGACACATGATGTACTTACGTGCCGAAGATCTGAAAAACGCCAATGATGATATTCGGGAGTTCATCAATAATTCATTACCACCGGCAGGGACTCCGGCTAAGTATTAGAATAAATTTGGTCTGACAGATTAACTGTATGACCGAATTTAGAGATTATTTCAATTTTGAATGCGAAAAACCATGTTCACTCCAGAGCGCTCTAACCTCATCTGTCTTCTCCTTAGCCAAGGAGACAGCCTCGCTGATAAGCTTTTATATTCACAATTTTGTGCTATCAAGAAATTCCCCTCCAGTTCTTAGGAGGGGTGAGCTACTCAGTACTTAAAATTTGGCAATGAGCCGGGGAGGTCAGCTCTCGGTCAATCCAAACCCAATTCCATCAGACGACAAATTCGTCAGATGGATAAGTAGTTTAATAATTTTATACTACACAAACGCAGGGATAAATCCCATGCTAGCTTATTCACGAGATTTTAGCAAGAACATAAGCTAGCAAGGACTTCAGTCCTGAATGAATTATCTACGTCGTTAAATTTGGATTGGTAGATTACCTGTCTGACCAAACATTAGGATTGGTAGTAACAATTTCTCCATTCTTACCAATAATAGATAAGTAGTGCTTAATGAATAAATCCTTTTTATTCATTTTATTCTTAGCAATCAACAGGATAAAGTGAATAGAGTTCATTTTACTTTTTACTCTGTTGTAGCCAATTTGAAAAAAAACATTATTATGAAAATAAATCATACATTTTTAATAACAATTTTACTAATTACAATCGCAATGACAGGATGTAAATCTGACAAGTCGGAATATGATAAAATGGTCGAATTCGGACAAAAATATACTGACGCTTGGAATAGTAAAGTGCCAAGAAAAATGGCTTCATTTTACGCCGAGGATGGAATTTTGACTGTTAACAACGGAACACCAGCAGTCGGAAGAAAACAATTAGCTGAAACTGCTCAATCATATATGGAAGCATTCCCTTATATGGAATTGACAATGGACAGTCTGACAAAAGGAAATGACACCTACAGATATTATTGGACTTTCAAGGGAACAAATACGGGACCGAACGGAACTGGAAATAAAGTTGATTTTAGCGGATTGGAGGAATGGACAATGAATAACCAAGGGCTCATACAAAAATCAATCGGAACATACGATGCCAATGATTATGCAAGACAACTGAATGGGAATTAAAAAAACTGGCTACAACAACGTGTATAATTAATGGCTAGTTCTCGCCTACTTACGAAAATCCTCGCGGATTTTCTATTCGTTTTTTATTTGCTAAATTAGGTGCCTAACCACGCAACTAACCATACACAATAGCGTTATGTTGGCAATAATTCAATATACGCTTGAAAAAATACTTATCATCATTTTATAATATCAGCGAAGAAATTCTAGAAGAATACATTTCTCATTGGTCGGAATATTCAGTTCCAAGAAAATCAATAATTACTGAATGTGATAGAACCGAACACTATCTATATTTTGTAAAAGATGGAATTCAAAAATCATACTACTTAAATGAAGGAAAACAGCACGTTATGTTTTTTGCCTATGCACCATCATTTAGCGGTATAGTAGAATCTTTTCTTACACAAACACCTTCCAAATACTATCTTGAAACAATCACGGACAGTACATTTTTACGAATACCTTACGCTAAACATGCTCAGTTAATAAAAGAGCATAGGGAGCTTGAAACACTATTTAGAATCATCACAGAACAGTTTTTAATGGGTATTATAGAAAGACATCACCAATTAATGGCTTTCAACACCGAAACTCGTTTTAAAAAATTTACAAAAAGAAGTCCGCATTTGATAAATATGGTTTCACAGAAAGATATTGCTTCATATTTACGAATTGACCCAACAAACTACAGTAAATTAATCAATACAGTTAAAATTTAGGAAATCTTGGTTTTTACCAAGAATAGAGTCTTTAATCTGTTGCAACTTTGTCTCATCTTGTAATTAAAATAAAATGATGAAACTAATAAAGCACGCATTGATTATTGGATTGACCATATTCTCAATCCAAAGCAATGCGCAACATACTAAAAGTACTACTATGACAAATCAAGAAATTGTAACCAAGTTTTTAAATGGGTTTAATAACCCAGAAGAGATTCAAGAGTCTTTGGCTTTATTGGCAGATGACTATAGGTTTAAGAACCCAATAGTTGAACTCAATTCTAAAGAAGAATTTATTGTATTAGCCAAACAAATTGGTGCTGTAATTACAGGAATAGAGATTATTAATATTGCCGAAAACGGGAATTGGATAGCCGTCTTCTATAATTTTAAATCATCTGTCGAAGGACTAGAGACAAACGCGGGAACTGAATGGTTTAGGATTGAAGATGGACTCATAAAAGAATCAAATTTGGTATACGATACTGCTGAATGGAGAAAGTTTTATGCGCAAATGAAAGAATAAAAACTATTGCCAACAAAATATAAAAGCAATAACGGTTCGAGTACAAGCTCGAACCCTTTTGTGTTTAATTTAGTATCTTATTGCCCGAAAAGCAGTTGTGATTTTTCCGCTACTGCTCTTACACAAACCGTTGAGAAGAAGAGCGGGGCGAATTCTTCTCCAACGTTTCCGTGCTAAGTTCAAAGTTGCGTAGCAACTCATCTCAACCCTAACTAAATTCAATGGGTAAAACCACTGAACTTAGCACGGAAACGTTAACCAAAATGCTGAAGGTCCAATATTTTAAAAAAATGTGTTATATTTAAGAAAAACCATTATGGATATTCAAGCTTCAAAACTAGAACTTGTTAAATTGATTGTAAGCACTGACAATCATCAGATAATCGAAAAATTATTAACCGCCCTTAAATCTGAAAAAGATGACTTTTGGATAGCCCTTTCTGAAAGTGAAAAAGAAGAAATTAAATTGGGAATTAAACAGCTTGATGCTGGACAGCGTATTTCATTGGATGACTTTATGAAAAAGGTTTCCTGATTACATGAAGGTCTACCTTTCCCCTCTTGCTGAGAAAAAACGCTGCTTCTTATTGAATATCTTGAAACAGAATGGTCAATTAAGACCAAAGAAGAATTTTTATCTAACCTTTTGGATAAATTTTCACAAATTTCAAGCCAACCTGAAAGTTGTACCGAATCAACAGTGTTGTCAGGCCTCTATAAATGTGTGGTAACAAAACAGACTTCATTTTTCTACAGAATTAAAGCAAGTGAAATAGAAGTAATAACCTTAATAGATAATCGACAAGAATCCAAAAATGATAGAGGAAGAAATAAAAAAGCACTTTGGCTAACAAAAGCTAAAATTAATGCTACTTGAAGCCTGTGCATAAAATCAAAGTACTAATTTTATAAGATCGTTGGAGAAGAATTCGATATGACAGACACCAGCCATCACGATGAACGTATTGCCAATATGACTTTCGCTCACCTCATCACCGGAGTGATTTGTGGTTATAGAGTAGAAGAGATCACTAATAAAACCACTCAACAAGCCCGCTATCTGGACAAGCTGGTAGATGAATTGGCAAGGGGAAAGAAAATGGAGAAGATTTTGAGGGGTAGTAATTAGGAATATGAAAATAATTAGGAATATGAAAATAGGTGAATTAGGAATAGAGTATAGTTTTTATTCCTAATTCAATTATTCCTAGTTCCTGGCCCTTCCAGAGAACTCTTAGCTCAATTATAGCACATCTTTTAAAAACCGAATTCTTTACGGCAAAAACCTGCAACAAATCTCTCAAATCTAAGTACTACCCATCGGTTTATAAATTAAATAGATAAGTATGAACTCAGATTTCTATCAAAAGAACAAACTACTAATCACCTTTGGTTTTGCGCTGTTGGTTTTAGCACATTTGATATTCGAACATTTCCATGGAGGAGTTGTCACCCATTATTTATTGCAAGATGATAGCTTGCCCGGACTTTCAAACTGGCTTGGACTAATCACGCTTCCGATTGTTGTTTGGGTTACACTTCTGAGAATTGATAAAAGAAAAGGCTCATCTGAGCATAATGAAAGAAATGGCTCGGTCATCTTGTACCGTTTCATAACCAGTGTGCTATTCGGTGTTTTAGTGTCTTACTTATTTTCAATAGAATCCAGCTTTTTAGACTATATGATGCTGAGTTTATTCGTACTGTCTCTTTTTATCCCCCTTTATTTTGGCGAATTCCTTGTTGGGTTTACAGTTGGAACAATGTATGTGTTTGGTGCAAATATCCCGATTATTGGTGGTTTAGTGCTTTTACTCATTCTATTTGTACTCTATAGACTTCCAAGGTTTGTTTATAGGTTTGTTCAGTCAAAGATCCGTCGCTAGAGTTAACCTCATGTGGCCTTGGAATCATGAGTGGAAAAAGTGAATATCTGTCTCCACGGTAACAAGATGACATTCAGGCTCGATTACCAGAAATTCGCATAAGTGAATGAAGACCTTTGTCATCTTGTAGTGGAGATAGTAAGAACTCCACGAATGATTCCACGCCTTGATCTTTTGGTACTTTTGTATCAAGACAAAAGTACATTAAAACCAAACATCTTCTTTATCCAAAAAACCAATCATGAAAGAAATAGTAGTACTAAGAGATAATTACAATGCAGGTGATATTCAGAAATACTCCTGTTCTCGCAATTTCATTCATTTTTATGTAATTGCTGAAATATGCAATAGCGTTGGGTGGAGTCGAGATCAGACACGTAAATGCACACCTAGCTCCGATCGTCAATAGGATAGCTAAATGAAGTTCGTTCACTTCAATGCGGAGCGCTCAGAGCGAGAGTAAAAAATCCGGATTTCAATAAGAACACAGAGTTGTTTGTTTTATTAAGAGCCTATAAAACTTTAATAAAATTGTCATATTTCTACTTTCCGTGTAACTAATAAAGTAGAAGTGAACTATTTTTAATTATATGACGGACATCCAACAGGAATTTTTAGAAGAGCTTGAATCCAATAAAGATAAATTATTCCGGATATGTTTGACCTATGCTCAAAATTCTACCGATGCGGAAGATCTGTTTCAGGAAGTGGTGCTTCAAATATGGAGATCACTACCCAATTTTAAAGAAAGTTGAAAGCTTTACACCTGGATGTACAGAATTACTCTGAATGTCAGTATTAGGTATCAGTCAAATTCTAAAAAGAAACAGAAAAATCAGACGAGCCTTAACGGAATTACTTTGGTTGGATCTTTAGAACCTAAAGACCATTCTGTGGAAAGTAAAGAAATTTTAAAGCTTAGAGACTGTATTAAATCTCTCAATGATGCTGATAAACCGCTTGTCGCACTATATCTGGAAGAACTTCCTTATAAAGAGATCGGTGAGATACTTGGCATTTCAGAGAATTATGCAGCAGTTAAAATTAAACGCATCAAAAAAAAATTATTTAACTGTATAACCCAATAGTTATGAATGACCAAATACTAAAAACAAATTGGAAAGCATTATCTACAAACTCTATTCGTATAGAAACTGAGCAACTGATAAAAGAACTTCAACAAGGCTCTATTTATCTGGAAAAGAAAATAACATTCAGAGATTTTACAGAAATATCTGTGGCTCTATTATTAATTATTCTTTTTGGCATTACCGCTTTTTTGATTCCGTTTTTACTTTCTAAAATTGGTTCTATGATAATTATTCTTTCCTGTGTACTTATCATATTTAGATTTAAAAACCTGAAAGATAAATTCACGCCTGTTACTTTATCTGATACCCACACCGTGTATTTAAAGAAAACAAGATACTATTTGAAAGAGCAGATAAAGTTTCTGGATAACGTGATTTACTGGTATATAATCCCCCCGACTTCTGGAATAATACTTTTCTTTGCAGGGTTTGGTGTGGATACTTTTCAGTTCTATCTCCTCTCAGGTATAACCTTTTGTTTAGGCTTTAGAGTTTATATACTAAATAAATATGTTGTCAAGAAAGAATTAATTCCTCGTTTACATTCAATTAATTCAATGATTGAAGAATTATTAACCTGACGGTAATTAAACGTACCTTGTTTAAGCGGCATAATGGATT
>CAXBHO010000016.1:0-45847 GCA_963975485.1 uncultured Balneola sp.
AATCACAGTAATCCAACCATCCATAAAAATCCGCGGTGCACACTTTTTCCTCATGTTGAACCGCAGATTTTGTACTGATTTTTTGATTGACCAGAGGTACATCTCATTTCGATAGCATTACTTATCTGATAATCTTACCTCAATTCTATGTATAAAGAACAATCTAATCACAGTAATCCAACCATCCATAAAAAATCCGTGGTTCGCACTTTTATGTTTCTTTTAACTAACACCCACCCTCGTTTTTCCCGTTAATAACTGCTGCTTTAAACCCTTTTTTTGTTTTTGATAAACTTGTTTAATTTTCTTCGCCACTTCAATTTCATTTTCTAAGCCCGAAAGAATTATGACTATTTTTTCTTGTTCTTTAATTGAAGGAAGGGAAACTCTTAGGGATTGAAAATTAGACTTATTTAATATCGGAACTGCCTGTTTACCAGCTAATAATTTAATTCTTTCTGAAATTCTTGATAGTTGGTAATAGAAAAACTCATTCAGACAGATATTTTCACCGGTTATAATCGCATGTATTTGTTGATTAGTTGTCAAATCAACTCCAGCTATCGCCGTTTTACCTATTGTTGATCCAATTGAAACAAATAATGTTGCACCTTTAGGGATCTTTCGACCATCTTCAAATCCTTCTTTTGTAAGAGTTTTCTCTGTGATCTTTATGTATTTAACATTTCCCATATCCGAAGGAGAAACAAACAAATAATCTCCTTCATAAAATTTTGGCTCATTTGTACGTGGCGTAGAACCAGTAACTACATTACTAAATGACTTAATTGGTTTTGATTTCCACTCCCCCTCAAATCCATCAAATCTTGTTTTACCGGTAAGCAATTGCTGCATCAAGCCCTTTTTTAGCTGTTCTTTTTTCTGAATAAGGGCTTCGGTTTTCTGAATGGCTTCATCCCATATAGAAAGTATTTCGGCAATCTTTTTTTGCTCGGGGAGGGGTGGGAGCGATACTCTGAGACTACCTAAAGATTGTTGGTTAATATTTGTATTCGCGCTCGTTGTACTTTTTGACTTTAATCTGTAGCGAAAACTTGGCTCGTTAAAGCAATACTTCTTGTACCCATTATCTAGGAATCCTTTTTCTCGAAATCTTATTATAAACCCACTGTATGTTACATTTTCAACATCTTGATCTACCAAAGCTGCAAGACCAACACCTGATGGCTTAACAGAGGAACGAACGAATAATACATCTCCTTTCTTTAAACCATACTTTTCTATATCACTTGGGTTTGTTTCTACTAGCCCCAAGTCATTGAAGTCAACGGTTGTCGTATCAAAAACATCCATTAGATTTACAAATGGTAAACCACTTCCATAGTCTTCTTTTTCTTTGTTCATTCCATTCTTAAACCAGCCTATTTCCAACATCTTTTTCACTTCCCACTCCTCAGGAATCCACCCAAGTTTGGTTTTTTTGTAGCCGGGTTTTTTATTCATTTTTCCCAAAATCGTACTCCTTTACACTCATTTTTTATCGCTTCCCGAATCTGGATAACCAATTTCTTTTGTTCTTCTTCTAAAATTAGCTGATTGAAATCCATATGTTCTATTATGACCTTAAATTTTCAATTTCAGCAATAGTAGTATTAACATGATCTAAACCATATAGCAGCGATTGTTCATTTATTTTCATCCAATTAAATAATTCTAGGGTCAGATTATAATGTTGACTTGCATAGGTGGTATCAATTTCAGCATAACCTAGTTTAAAGCATACTGCTTCATGATGTGCAATTCTATTTCTTAGGTTATTAATTTTTTCCAGTTGCCGAAATACATATTTGTTGTCATACTGAATAGCAGGTGAACTTTTAGGCTTAGCTGGAAACATTTTCAGCAATTTCTTGCCGGCTGCACTAAACTGTGGGCTCGCATATAAATATCTCCAAAAGCCAAAGTCCATTTCTGCTACCAACTTTGGATGTATATAATCAGAACCAAGGCTCTTCAATTTTCTTCTAATTATCTTAGAGGTACCTTTACATTTTCTAGTTGAGAAAAAACCTCTTGAAGAAACAGACTTTTTCAACCATTCACTTCCATGCTCTTTCACATACAAATCGTTAATTGCATTTCTTAAAGAAACTTCGAAACAACTTATAATAGTGAACAACTCTTGAGATAATCTGAGATTACGACGATACAATGTCATAGCTTTTCTGCTATCATTACCAACTGCAATCAGGTAACGATTCATTCTAGGAGTCGACATTATTTTTTGGAACTCAGAGTACTTCATCTATATGTGTTTATGTTTAATCAAAAATAATTTTTATTTAATCGTAAATTTTTTCTTATATTTCAATCACATTATTCCCGGTAGCCCCTGAAGAAATTCAAGCTGTCGGGTTTTCGTTTTTTAGGGCTATGCTACTTTTCTAAAGCCTTGGTTGTCAAGTAATCCTTTACAACTAATCATCTCAAAACCCCAATTCTTTCAAATATTCATCCATTTTGCCTCGTACTTCGGTCAGCTCTTCTTCCAATGTTTCAATTTCTTGCTGCACAGCTGAAATATCCACTTCCTCTTCCTCTTCAAACGTATCTACATAGCGGGGAATATTCAGATTGAATTCGTTTTCTTCTAATTCATCCGGCTTTGCTACGTAGCTGTATTTATCTTCGGTGGTGTACGCTTGGTAGGTAGTTGTAATGCGCTCTAAATCTTTTTCCCGAAGCGTGTTTTGCTTTTTCCCATCCTGATAATTGCTGCTGGCATCAATGAACAGAATGTCTTTCCTATCGCGCCTTTTCTTAAACACCAATAAAGCAGCCGGGATGCCTGTCCCAAAGAATAATTGGCTCGGTAACCCTATTACCGCATCTAAGATATTCTCTTTAATAAATTGCTCCCTGATCTTTGCTTCTCTGCTTCCCCGAAATAACACTCCGTGCGGAACCACTACTACCATTCGTCCATGTTCGTTCAGGCTTTCTACCATGTGGGAAATAAAGCCGTAATCGCCTTTGGTTTTGGGTGGAATTCCTCGCCAAAATCTGTTGTATTGATCATTTTCAGCTTCATCTTCTCCCCATTTTTTGAGCGAAAAGGGAGGGTTGGCTGCAACCACATCAAACTTCATCAACTTGTCATCGGTGGTAAGCTTGGGATTTTTGATGGTATCGCCCCATTCAATACGAGCGTTATCAATATCGTGCAGAAACATATTCATTTTACACAGCGCCCAGGTACTTCCGTTGCTTTCTTGTCCATACACCGAATAATCCCGGTTGCCCACTTGCTTCGCCAGTTTAATCAATAAAGAACCAGAACCACAGGTTGGATCATACAGACGCTCTTTTTCTTCCGGCTTGAGTAATCGAGCCATCAATTCAGATACTTCCGAAGGCGTATAAAATTCGCCTCCCTTTTTACCGGCATCCGAGGCAAAACTTTGGATCAAAAACTCGTATGTGTTTCCGATTATATCTGTGCTGCCCACTTTTGAAGGGCGAAAATCCAACACAGGGTCACTGAAATCTTCTATCAAGCTCTTCAGTCTCGAATTTCGATCTTTTGTTTCGCCTAAAGCCGTTGTGGAATTAAAATCAACATTTCTGAATACGCCTTCTAATTTCTCTTTATTGTTTTCTTCAATGTCGTGGAGTGCTTTGTTAATGATTTCTCCAATATTCGGCTCGTTTCTTTTTTTGTAGAGATGTGTGTAGGTACAGTGATTAGGCAACACAAACCGTTCACGTTTAAGCGCCCTCTCAATGCGTACTTCATCTCCTTTATATTGTTTTTCAAGTTCTTCAAGTCGATCTTTTCGTAAATCAGACAAATATTTGATAAACAGAAATACAAGGATATAATTTTTGTATTCTGATGGATCCACCACTCCACGAAAAGTATCGCAGGCACTCCATGCCGTTGAGTTGATTTTCTTTTGTAATTCTTCTTTGTTCATTCTATTAATTTTTTTGTTACCGCCTCTGTTAATTTCTTTCGTGCATCCCCTAATTGATACATCTTCTTTTGCTCTTCTTCTTGTAATTTTTTCAGATCAATTATTTTTTGTTGCGTTTCAATATCGGGCAATTCAACATACAAACCCCGAAGAAACTTGATGGATAGAGATAAAATATTTGTACCCGTTGCCGCCGATTCTAATTTCCATTTTGTATGCGGCAAATTAAAATACCAGTGTACATATTCCGGCAACACGTCTCTTTCCTTTATTCTAATAACGAAAAGTGAAGAACTTGCCACAACCCCGTTTCTAAATTCATCTGTTATAATTGCGGATGAGAATTTCTGCCCTTTTGCAGGAAGAACAAGATCTCCTGTTTCTAAAAGGTTCTCTGTTTCAGCAAAATGATCTTTGACATAAACCATCTGTTCCGTATCGATTCTCCCATTAGAAGTAATATTAGAAACTCTTAAATAGGGTAAGTTTCCATTTTTGAACGACTTTATAGCCGTACCAAAGTGTATTTCTGCGATATTTTGTAAATTTTCTGTCATTATAGAACATCTACAAAGTAATTTATTCTCACATGATATCAAAACATATTTTTTTGTAGAGCTTCTACATTTTAGAATTTAAAGAAATCAAGCACAACTAAGATGTCGTAGCGATACTATTTTGCAGACTCATAACTCTGAGTGGCAAAGACTTCATATCCGGATAGTTAAAGTACGTAACCATTTCAATGATCCATATTTCTGCATCCACAGAGATAACTTTACGATATATTCAGCTCGCTCTGAAGATCCAGATCTACCCGCAACGTTTTATCTAAGAAGTTCATAGATTTGTTTGGCTATAGAGTTCTAACTGTTATTTTCTTCCTTAATTAATTGAATCTATTTGAAAAGCTTAGCACAAAATCATTATCCAAGATATATTTTCAGAGATGGCATCAAATTACTTTGGAATCCTATTCTGAAAAAAGCTTTCGTTGATCGTCCGGAAGAAAGAGTGCGCCTACAGTTAATTGAGTATTTAATTCTTGAAGCCGGGTTTTCATCTTCACGAATTTCGTTTGAATCTCCGGTGAATCTACCCAGAGACAAATCTGCATCCCGAACAGATGTCGTTTGTTTTGACAAAGATTTCAAGCCTTTTTTATTAATCGAGTGTAAAGCGCCTGAAATAACATTAACAGAAAAAGCGTGTGTCCAAATTGCTCGCTATAACCAAAAAGTAGGCGCTCCTTTACTTCTTATCTCGAATGGATTAGAAGATTTTTGGTTTTCATCTAAAAAAGATGAGAGTCAAAACGTACCTAAAATTCCTTCTGATTTCAGTTCAAAAAAAGAACTAACTACTGACTTTGACTATTGGTGCAAGCATGGTTTTGCGGGCTCTAAATCAAATCCCAAAACAAGAAAGTGGATTCTGGAGAGTTGTGAATTTCTTTTTAATACTGAAAAAGATTCATTCCCAAGATATTTCAAATTCGAGGGAGCTCCTCCTGAGTTTTATATGGCTAACTACTACAAGGTTTTTGAAACTGAAAATCTCAAAAAATTAGCTGTTTCACTTACTTCTACTCCGTTCGGTGCTACTAAATTAAATTGTGTGTTGAATAAAAACGGAATTAATACAGCACTGCTTTCATGTTCGCTGGATCTTGTTGTAGCCGGTGATGTAAATAATACAGTTCTTCGATCAGAGTCAGGTATTTCTCAAATTAACCTGTCTGATGAAATTGGGTTTAATATTGACACACCTCTTAACCAGCAGTTTCTGAGAATGAGTGATTTTTTATCAAAGTTCTAAATTTTGATCCTGATTTTTTCTACTATTCCTGAAATTAAACAAACATTATGGCGGGCTATTCTGCAACTCCTTTATTAAAAAAGCTGAGTTCCCCCAAAGGCATCCCTTTGGGAGAACTTAATCCACGGGATTTCTCCCACACGCCCCTCAAGCGTGCGCGTCTACCAGTTCCGCCCCGTGAGCTTATCTTTTCTGATTGGAGTTTTCAAGGGCGCCTAAATATTCTCTACCAACTCCAGACGTTAAATATCTTTCATATCTACGTGCCTCTATCCGGGTTTTAAACTCTTTGGTATGAATTAATCTAAAAGGAGTGTAAGGCTTAGTGGCTTTATTTTGCGCTTTTTTGTGGCGAGCAATTCTGATCTTTGGTTGAGAGGAAAGTCCAATATATCGATACTTTCTTGCGATGCTTGATATAGCATACACGGTAAACATTACGAATAATAAAAAACCCGTTTCAAAATTGAAACGAGCTCAATCAAAATTTGAAAACAGCTTTAACTATTTCGCCATCTGTTGAAGTAAAATAAACCAGCTCTCGCTCTTTATCAAAAGCAAATCCTGTGAAATATGATTCTGAATCAGGTAAAGTATAAATAGAATCGGTATCTCCGTTAGAGTCTATTTTAACTATTAATTGCGGCTTGTCTTTGGTCTTTTTTGTTAACAAATACACGCTTTCATTTACCACATTCAAATCATAAATATAAGTGATTGCAATAAGCCTGCCCTGAATTCCTTTGTTAGCTTCAACCAACGAATCAAAAATTTCTTCGTTGTAGGGCAGTTCTATTGACTTCTCCCAAATCAAATCTCCCGACAACGAATATTTCCGAAGCTCGCTATACGAATCTAAAAAAGCGTAGATAAATTCATTTTCATGAAACAAAGTTGTAAAATTTTTAAAAATGCTTGGAATCTCTCTATTAGACAGAGCCTTTATTTCCTTTTGTAAATCTACTACTTCTACAGGTTCTCCCTTAGCTTCTCCAAAATATAGAGTGGAATCATTAGTTAAGTTTACTATCTCTAATAAATGGTTATTTAAACCTGACGCATTTGATACATAGGTCTGATCAGCTAGTAATACAATATTTCTTTTAGCCGATTTAGTTTCATAGCTATAACTGTCTATGAAGGAGCCCTCATTATCAAATTTTATTACCTTGTATTGATTTACATCAATAATGTTAATTGCGTTTCCGACAAATTGAATATCCAAAGGCATTACAAACTCTCCGGGACCTTTTCCTTCTCGACCAAATTTAGATTTTAGTTCCCCATTTGGTTTTAGTATTAGCACTTCTTTCCGGCTACCATCTATTGTAACCACATTCCCATTCTCCATAACATTAATAGCAGATGGTTGTACTAAACCGTGTGAGTCAAAATTTGCCGCAACTTCCGGTTGATCAATTTTGATTTGTTGAATTTCAGGCTTTTTCTGTTCTTTTTTCCCTGAATCACAACTGATTAGTAAGAATGATAAAAGCAGTAATAGATAGGTATTGTTTGAGTATAAAGTTTTCATGAGGATAATATACTATTAAAATAGTATTACGCAAACAAGTGTTAATACAGTCCAAAAAAGCTAGATTTTGGACTCATTGTAATTCAATGTCTTTCTTTTACACCACCGAGACAAGGGGTTGCAACCCCTTGTCTCGGTGGTGTAAAAAAAAAGCCCGCTCCAAAACAAAACCTGGCTTTTTAAAAGTGCTCACGAGAAGAGTCGAACTTCCACGGGATTTCTCCCACACGCCCCTCAAGCGTGCGCGTCTACCAATTCCGCCACGTGAGCTAGTAGGGCGACAAAGATACCATTACATTCAGAAAAAAGCATTAGAAGATTAATCATTCGGTGTTAAAGTGTTAGGGTGAAAATTTCTAAAGAAATGCCCTAACACTATAACACCTTCACACCGTGATGCCTTTGTAATTTCGTGGCAATAAAAAACCCACTCTGAAGATTATCAAAGTGGGTTCACACTCAGCACTATTTTTTTAAATAGCACTTCAGGTGTAGGCGAATCTATTTATACATGCTACGGAATCACTAAAGCACAAAAGTTAGTGGCAGCAACTATAAATAGGACGATTCATTCTACTCTGAAGTTTGAAATCAACATTCGATATTGAATATTCATTATTCAATATTCCTTAACCTTACTCTTCCTCAAGCTGTCTTCTTGCGTAATCGTTATCAGGATCAATTTTAAGCGCCTGCTCGTAATACGTAGCTGCTTTATCAGGCTGGCCGCCACGCTTGATCATATCTCCCATTAAGATCCAATTTTCAGGATCTTGTGGAGCTTTTTTGATCCGTTCAATGGTATAAGGAATAGCTTCCGCTCCTCGTTCTGTCATCAGCATCAACATCACTTTACTTCGGTGAGCGCCTGCAAAGTCACCCAGTTCAATAGCCTTATCAAAGTCCTCTTCCGCACCTTCCAACTCTTCTTTATTCATGCGAATATTTCCGCGTAAATTATAGTAAGCTGCTATTTCATCATCCAGCTCAATAGCTTTGTCGATGTTTTTTAAGCTAAGGTCAAACTGTTCTAGTTGTTGAAAAATTAGCGCTTCTAAGTAATAAGCTTCGTGAGATTCTTCGTTTTCTTTTTGAAGTTCTCTGGCAATGTCCAGTGCATGATCAATATCTTTGTCTTGCAGTAGTTCGAAACCGTGATTTAATTTCTCTTCGAAATTCATGGAGTTTATTTGTCTTTATTGGTTATATCTTCGTAGTCAGCATCTTCAATCTGGTCGATGTTCTTTCTTTTATTTTTCGACTGAGTATTCCCAAAACCCTGAAAAGGATTGAATTGGCTGTTTTTCTTTCGGGAAGGTAAAAACATTCGGTTCACGTATCTTAAAAAAAGTATAAAACCTACAATAAGTAAAAACTTAACTAACATAATTAAGGTGCTATATGAATATGTGTGTTTGAATGTAACGGCATCTCAAAAATTTGTTGTTCAATATAGTATAGATGCTCTTTATTGTTAACAAAATCTATTGCCGAAGCATTTATTGTTATAAGCGGAGATCTGGTATAATGATAGAAAAAATGATTATACGCATCATTCAATTCTTTCAGATAATCACGAGTTATATGTTGCTCGTAATCTCTACCTCTTCGGTTTATGTTATCCATTAGTCGATCTACCGAGGATTGTATAAAAATAATGAGATCCGGCTGAGGAGCGATTCCTTGCATGATATTAAAAATACTATCATACAAAGCCATTTCATCTTGATCTAAATTCAAACGAGCAAAAATTCTGTCTTTATCAAAAATGTAATCTGAAATAGTCATTTGGCTAAAAAGATCCTGACTCATCATGCTTTGCTGCTGCTTAAAGCGACTAGCCAAGAAAGCTAGTTGTGTCTGAAAAGCATACCGCTCTCTGTCTTCATAGAATTTTGGAAGAAAAGGATTGTCTTCAAATTCCTCAAGTACAATTCTCGCATTCTTCTTTTCGGCAAGCAAATGTGCTAAGGATGTTTTTCCTACTCCAATCACACCTTCAATAGCGATAAAATCAAATTGGTTTGGCATTTACCAGGCTAACTTCGTTTTCTTTATTCTGATTTGAGGTGCATTTGAAATCATTTCCTCAATATGCTGAGCATCTCTGACATCTTTCCATTCAGGCAAAACCTCTCTAAGAGGGTTCAGAACAAACAATCTGTTTTTATACTCTGCATGTGGAATAATAAGGGTATCTGTTTCAAGCACCAAGTCATCATAGGCAATAATATCAAGATCTATGGTTCTTGAAGTCCACTTGGGATATCTGGATGGTCTGCCTTGCTCCTTTTCCTGATTTTTCAATTGTTTAAAAAGAGCTGTCGGACTTAAATCGGATTGAATTACCACAACCGCATTTAAAAAATCCTGTTCACTTGGCCCCACCGGTTCAGATTTATAAATAGAGGATGAGATTATATCTGTACTGCTTAACGAGGATAAAAAACTGTGCGCTTCTTTTAGTTGTTGATGAGGTTCATTCAGATTTGAACCTAGTGCAATAATTACCTTGGCCATTGCATGGTTGCTTCAGAATATTCGGTTTCACCATCCATTGGAGGGTTCATTTTTCGCACTTTAACTTCCAAAGCTTCTAGTTCAAATTCCTTAAAAAGTTTATTCCCAATTCTTAGTGAGAGTGTTTCAATCAGATTTAAAGAATGGCTTTTCATGATATCAGCGACAATAGATCTCGCCTTGGCATAATCTATTGTTCTCTCAATATCGTCTGTTTCACCTGCTTCTTGAAGTGATAAAGAGAATTCTAAATCAACTTCAAAAATATTGCCCATGATTTTTTCTTGTTCAAAAAGACCATGCAATCCGTGGAAACGCAGTCCTTTTATTACGAGCTTGTCCATGTTTAAAGGCTTGCTACTTCTATTCTCTGCTGCAGTTCGTCAAGCATTTTCTTGTGCTTGTGGCTTGTAGTAACTCTCTCTTCTACCGTTGAAATTGCATGGATAACCGTAGAATGATCACGTCCGCCAAAATGTAATCCAATTGTCTTTAAGCTGGATTTTGTATATTTCTTCGAGAAATACATGGCAATTTGCCGAGCTTCTACAATTTCTTGCTTTCTGGTTTTTTCCCGAACTTTATTGGTATCAATTCCGAAATAGTCGCACACATAATTTTGAATAGACTCGATAGAAATCTGCGTATTAGATTCTTTTACCATGTCTTTCAATACACGTTTTGCCATTGCAAGATCAATATCATCAATACTTTGAAGAGAGGCATGAGCTAGCAATTTGATAATCGCCCCTTCCAGATCACGAACATTGGATTTAAAATTATGAGCAATAAACTCGATAATCTGAGAATCTATTTCAATTCCATTATCCTGAGCTTTCCGTTCTAAAATTGCATATCGGGTTTCATATTCCGGCATTTGAAGATCTGCACTCAATCCCCAACCAAAACGTGAGATCAATCGCTCTTCAATATCAGGAACGTCTTTTGGAGCTCTGTCACTACTTAAAATAATTTGTTTTCCATCCTGATGGAGGGTATTAAAAATATGGAAAAACTCTTCCTGGGTTTTCTCTTTTCCACTGAAAAACTGGATATCATCAACGATCAAAACATCTATGTTTCTGTAGAACATAGAAAATTCACTAGCCCTGTTATTTCTAATCGCATGTACAAACTCATTGGTGAAAGATTCTGAAGAGATATAAAGCACAGACTTTTCATCCCCAAACTTCTGCTTGATCTTATTTCCAATACTTTGTGCAAGGTGAGTTTTTCCAAGACCTGTTGGTCCGTATAAAAAAAGAGGATTGAACGAATTGCTTCCCGGGTTATCAGCAATTGCCATTGCCGCAGATCTCGCTAAGCGATTACAATCACCTTCTATAAAACGATCGAATACATACGAGCTGTTAAGATTGGAATCTACTTTGGTTTTTTTGATGCCCGGTATCACGAAAGGATTCTCAATTCTTCCCGGATAGTAGTCTTTGTATCCGCCATTCATTTCCTGAGGCTCTACCGGGCCCATTGGTCTTTGCGGAAGACGAATAGATCGATTGTGTTCAAAATGTTCTGACTTTTCCATGACGATTGAGTATTCCAACTTACCTTCTGGCCCAAGCACCTTAGCAAGGGTAGATCTTAGCATTGAATAGTAATGCTCTTCCAGCCATTCATACCAAAACTGACTGGGTACTTGAATCGTTAACGTATTTTCTGCGAGTGAAATCGGCTTGATAGGCTCAAACCACGACTTATATTTCTGATAACTTATGTTGTCTTTAATAATGTCTAAGCATTCATTCCATGCTTCCTCAGCAGATATCGTCCTCAATTCCAAAACTCCTAAAAAAAATTAGCCTTTCAACCTTAAATGAAAGATCAGTTATCCACAGCAAAAAAGTGCCGGTTTGTTAATTCCTTGAATTGAAAATGAAGAATTATTTAACACAAGTCAAACGTAATAATGGCTAAATTATAAAAGTTATCCACACTGATAAGAAGCCCCTAATTATTTGTGGTGCAGTGTTTTAAAAAAAAATTAGCAAAAATCTAAAATTACACTTGACAAGGCATAACATTGCCATAACAAAGAATTAACCCATCAACAAACCCCCTAAAATTAATTTCAACTTTTTTTCCACAAGTTTTCCACATTTTTAAACTTGTTTTAAAAAAAGCGCTTTCATGAGCGTGATCTTTCTCTGGAGGCAATCAAAAATCGATCTTTTTGATCAAGATCTTTAACTAGTTTCGCCTTCCATTTTTTGGAAGTAAAAAGAGCTTTTACTTCCTCTGCGTAATCCTCATGAAGTTCAAGGTAAAGCATTCCCGCTTCTGAAAGATTATTGGAGCAGAATTTCTCAATTGCGCCATACATTTTTTGAGTACTTTCGCAGAACAAAGCTAAGTGCGGTTCGTAACTTTTTACCTCATCATCTAACTTATCTTCCTCATTAGTTAAAATGTAAGGAGGATTAGATATAATCAGATCAAACTTACCGGTAGATTTTTCGAGGTTTGGGTTAAATAAATCCTGTGCAAAAAAATTAACCTCTACATTATTTAACGTTGCATTCTCATCTGCCAGGTTTAACGCTTCACTTGAAATATCACAAGCCGAAATATCCCATGTATTAAATTCTTTTTTCAAAGCAATTGGTATGCACCCCGAACCCGTGCCGATATCCAGAACTTTTAATTCCTGCTTTCCTTCTTGTTCATTAGATATGAGCTGTATAAGTTGTTCAGTTTCCTGCCTGGGAATTAGAACACTTGAATTTACTTTTATTGTAGAATTGTAGAACGAAGCTTCGCCCGTAATGTATTGAAGTGGCTCATGGGTAGCTCTTCTTTTTACAAAAGGTCTGAGGATACCTAACTCCTCAGTTGTAAGCGGTCTATCGTATTTTAAATAAAGATCGAGGCGCTTTATGTCCAGAACAAAGGCTAGTAACCACTCGATACTTAGTCGTGGAGATTTTACTTCTCTATCTTCAAAATAAGAAGTAGCCCACTCTAACATGGAAAGCACTGTCCACTCATTGCGAGTGTTAGACATTACTCCTCTTCTTTGTCTTCAGCAGGTAAATCTGGATTTTGCTCTTCCTGTACAGTAAGGCCAAATCGTTTTCCGAAATCAATAATAAAATCTATTACATTAGATTCTACATTTCTTTCTTCCGATAAAGAACTTCCTCTAAAACCCATTCTTCCACCGGTTTTCTTAAGCACAATTTTATTATGTAGCGGAGTATTCTCAAAAATACATGTTAGGGTTACACTGGAGTTTATTTGTTTTTCGTACTCTTCATATACAGCTACAAAAAGTTTGTCTTTTTCTCCTTCTTTACTGTGCTCGTACAAAAATTTCGGAGCGTACTCTTTGAACATTTTATCAGACATTCTTCGCAATGTTGCGGCAGGGCCATACACAAGAAACGTGGTATGTGAATTCATACTCGGGATTATTTCGTTAAAAAATTTGGCTGAAAATAACATGTTCTTGACTTAAGGCAATAAGAAAATCAGTTATTTTTCGTTGAATTTGTGTTACCTTTCTTTTCAAGCAAAAAAATATTGATATGAAAAACCTATTTTTATTAGGCTTAGCCGGTTTTATCTTTTTATCTACCTCAAATATTTTAGCACAGTTTGGTGAACCTGATGTTCGTAAAAAAGATGTGCCAAAGAATTTATACGATGAAGGATATAAATCGGGCTTCGGTTTCTTATTTGGCGCAAATGATTTTGGTTTTGGGGTTGGAGGTCAATATCGAAAAGTTCTTAGTAGATATTCTGAAGCACATTTAACATTTAAGATCAATGGTCTTAAAGACGCCAGAGAGCAGACGTATATCGATTACTTCTTCGGCACCAAAACGGTTCCTGATAAATACAAGCGTGTTATTTCTTTTCCAATTTCAGTGGGTTTAAAGCGCCGGTTTCTTGCAAAACAGATTTCTGATAATTTCAGAGTTTATGGAAGCTTTAGCTCAGGACCTGTTTTTGCCTTTTCTTATCCATACTTCAATGATCAAAACAACAATGGTTTTAGAGAAAATACCACACAGCTATACACGTCATTTGAACGACCAAATGATGTTTTTACCGGATGGAAAGAAGGCGAATGGCACCTTGGTTTAACAGGCGCTCTTGAACTGGGCATAGACTTTAGCGGCAATTTCGCAAACCTGCAAAGTTTCCAATTCGGGTATAATTTTTATTATTTTGACAGTGGATTGCAAATTTTAGAGCCAACCAAACCACTATTTTACCAAAATGGTGAACCGCGGTATGAAGGTGGTGAGTTGCAAACCACGACAAGTTACGAACCGAAAAAATATTACGGATCAGCTCAACTCACCTTTATTTTTGGCTGGATGTGGGACTAATTCTTAGGGCTATATCACCTGTTGTCTTTAATACAACTCGCCCCGATGCTCAGCGTCGGTGCGCCAAAGCCCGTACATTTAATTCATCGAGTGGTTACGTTCCGATGCTGAGCGTACGGAACGAGCGCAAACCGAAAAAATATTACGGATCAGCTCAACGCACCTTTATTTTTGGCTGGATGTGGGACTAATTGTTAGCTATTAGTTCTGCAAACCATTTTTCCGGTTCAGAAAGGTCTGAAATAACCAGATCGGGATTACATGCTTCAAGTTCTTGCCGATCAAAACGCCCCGTTGTTACCGCTACGCTTTTCATCCTTGCTAAATTAGCGCACTCAACATCACGAGGAGTGTCTCCAATAATTATAAATTTTGCCGGATCAGGTTCTATCCCAAGATTCTTTTTCACTTCTTCTAATGCAATTAATGGCAGTTGATTTCTGTCTTTATCAAATTCTCCGAACGCTCCGAACTTAAAATCGAAATCGATATCAGCAACTCTTAATTTTGCTTTAGCCGCTCTCGGATAATTCCCTGTCAGCAATCCGATATAGGCTTCTTGTTCGTTAAAAAAAGACAGCGCTTCGTCGATGTGCGAATGCCGGATTATATGATCTGAGGTCATCTCTGTATCTGTTCTTTCCAAATATAAAGACTTCATTTTTGAGTATAGATCATTATCAAAATCATGATTAACAAGAAAAGAAGTTAAAATATCATGATCCGTTCGGCCTGAAAATCCTTCTTTTTCCATATCTGGGTAATTTATTTCCAGATCATCCAATATTGAGCGAATTAACGGTCGGTTAAATGTTCTATTCACTGTTAAAAGAGTTCCGTCTATATCAAAAAGAACAACCCACGGATGATATGTACTCAAACTGATTCCTTATTAGGTTAAAATTAAAGGTATGAAGCTTATCATAAAAGTACTTTAAGAACATGTTAAATCGCTGTATCTTATAACACTCACAATTAACACAATCGGAGATCATAAATGAGTTTTATTGAAGACCTAGTTGCGCGCCAAATAATCGACTCGCGCGGAAACCCTACTGTTGAAGTAGATGTAATTCTTGAAAGCGGTGCAATGGGACGAGCAGCGGTGCCTTCAGGAGCTTCAACAGGAGAACATGAAGCAGTTGAATTACGCGATGGCGATAAAGATTATTACTTGGGAAAAGGAGTTCAGCAGGCTGTTGATAATGTTAATGGGACAATTGCTGAGGAATTAAGAGGGTTTCCGGTTTACAACCAAACTGCGCTTGACCAACTCTTAATTGATATTGACGGTACTGAGAACAAAGGTAAATTGGGAGCTAATGCAATTCTCGGTGTATCTCTGGCTTCTGCAAAAGCTGCATCCAGCGAATTAGGAATGCCCCTCTGGAGATATGTTGGCGGTGTGAATGCAAAGGTTATGCCCGTTCCTATGATGAATATCATAAACGGTGGCTCTCATGCTGACAACAGTGTGGATTTGCAAGAGTTTATGGTAATACCTGCCGGCGCTGATTCTTTTAGCCAGGCACTTCAAATGGGTGCAGAAATTTTTCATAACCTGAAAAAAGTTTTAAGCGAAAAAGGCTACAGTACGGCTGTTGGCGATGAAGGTGGATTTGCTCCAAACTTAAAGTCGAATGAAGAAGCGATAGAAGTAATTCTTTTGGCAATTGAAAAAGCAGGCTACATTCCTGAAGATGATGTTTTGATCGCCTTAGATCCTGCTTCGTCTGAATTCTTTAATGCAGAAACAGGTCTTTATGAATTTAAATGGAGCGATGGCTCAACTAAAGATACAGACGCTATGGTTGAGTTCTGGACAAATTGGGCTGATAAATACCCAATCATTTCTATTGAAGACGGTATGGCAGAAAATGATTGGGATGCCTGGAAAAAACTTACCGAATCCATCGGAGATAAAGTTCAATTGGTTGGAGATGATCTTTTTGTGACTAATACTGAAAGATTAGCTCAAGGAATTGAAAATGGAATTGCTAACTCTATTCTTATAAAAGTAAATCAAATTGGTACACTTACGGAAACACTGGACGCTATAGAGATGGCACATAAAAATAGCTATACTGCCATCATTTCTCATCGCTCAGGGGAAACGGAAGACGTTACCATTGCGGATCTTGCAGTTGCCACCAACGCCGGACAAATTAAAACAGGATCTATGAGCAGAACCGATCGTATTGCAAAATACAATCAACTTCTTCGCATTGAAGAAGAACTTGGTGACAGCGCAATTTATATGGGTCGTGATACTTTTGGGTTTTAAACCGATGCTCAATAATTCTTAATTAAAAAACTTCTTTATAGTGCGATATCTAATCTTATTTTTCTCTTTTTTACTATCAGTTTCTGCTTATGCACAGACTGATAGTATTTTTCCTTCTCAAACAGGGGAAAATCTTATTAACAGCCTCCAATCCGGTTATTCAGTAACCAACCCTTTAGGTTATAATGGTGCCCGAGATCAGATGTACGGCAGTATTGATAATAAGAATGGACAAATCATTGGTGTTTATACGGGTTTCACTATTACCTCGAATAACAGAACTGATGCTTTCCAAAAAGGAATAAATACAGAACACACTTGGCCTCAAGGTTTATTTGATAGCAATGAACCTATGCGAGGTGATATCCACCATTTATACCCAACCCGAATTGAAGCTAACAGCGCACGAAGCAATTATCCTTTTGCGGAAATAAATGACACTCAAACTTCAACTTGGTTTAGAAATAGCTCATCACAGTCGTCAATACCAACATCAAATATTGATGAGTATAGTGAGCTATTAAGCGGAACTTCTTTTGAGCCAAGAGAAGATCATAAAGGAAATGTTGCCCGAGCCATTTTCTATTTTTGGACGATCTATCAAGATGTGAATAACGTAGCTGATGACGCTTCTTTTTTTAATGGGATGAAAGATGTTTTATTAACATGGCATGATGCTGATCCCGTAGATCAAGCAGAAGTAGATCGTAGTTTAGGAGCTGAAGTTGCTCAGGGAAACAGAAATCCTTTTGTTCATGATACTACGCTAGTTCGTAGAGCTTATTTTGGTGGATTACCAGTTTCAAACGAAGAATCAGGATTCACTCCTTCATCGGTTAATTTAAGCCAGAATTACCCCAACCCGTTTAACCCGAGTACTATTATAAGTTATAGCTTGGAAAGCGCTCAAAATGTAACCTTGGCTGTTTATGACCAATTAGGCAGGAGGGTTGCATTATTGCAAAGTGGGAATATTTCAAGTGGTGTTCATCAAGTGACTTTTGATGCATCAGGGTTAAGTTCAGGAGTATATTTTTATCACCTTAAAACGGAAACTTCTTTTCTGACTAAGAAAATGTTACTGATCAAATAAAGGAGAGTGAGCTGTTCTGCTGTTCTTTTTTTGCTCTGATTATTTGTACTATTGAGGCATGAGAATTACTTCACAAGAATTGCTTCATTTCAGGAATCACATCAACACAAAAGTTACCTGGGCTCCGCACCTGAATGTGATCACGGGTCCTAATGGCGCCGGTAAAACAAGCTTGATTGATGCTATTCACTTCCTGTGTATGTCGCGTAGTTTTGTTTCTACAACTGATCAATATGTGATAAACAGCGACGAGAAGTATTTCATGATCAAAGGTCATTTTGAAGGAAAAATCCGATCAGAGTTTGATGTGGGTTGTTCCTATTCTCGAGGGGACGGGAAAAAGATTTTTGTTAACGATTCTCCACTTGATAGACTTTCGGATCTAATTGGCATGGTTCCGGTTGTAGTTCTCTCTCCGGATGATAAAAAACTTACTCTCGAAGGGCCGATTGAAAGGCGTTCATTTCTAGATTCATTTATTAGCCAGATTTCCATTTCATACCTTAGAGATCTCATCGACTACAGAAAAGTAAGGCGGCAGCGAAATACGCTTTTGAAAGATTTTCAAGGTTCGATATCTGTCTTAAAATCTTATCTGGAACCCTGGAATATTCAACTTGTTGAAACCGGATCAAGAATTATTGCTACACGGTTTCAGGTTTTAGAAAATTTTAAAGCGTATCTGGAACGTGATTATGCCATGATCTCAGGAATGGATCTAACAACCGGTCTTGAATATCAAACATTTTGTGAGCCTTCGGTTAATCCTCAGGATATTCAAGTTCAATATGAAAAAGCTTTGGAAGAAACCGTTGATAAAGAGATTGAAAGAGAGCAAACTTTGACTGGTCCGCATAAAGATGAAATCGTTTTTTATTTAGACGATTTTGAGCTCCGGAGGTTCGGATCTCAAGGTCAACACAGGCTTTTTGCGCTCTCTTTAAAACTTGCTCAACTTCATTATTATTCAGATGAACTTGACGACCTTCCGATTCTTATGCTTGATGATGTTTTTGGCGACCTTGATCTCAAGAAAACCGAAATATTATTGGAGGCGCTTCAAAATCACGAGGGACAAACTTTTATAACCTCTGCGAATCCGGTACCTTTCGAGAAGTATGTCGATTTTGATGGAAAGAGAAATAAGTTCTTTTCGGTACACAATGGCATCATAAAAGAAGAAGCATGAGATTTGATACCCCAAAACCAATAAGTGAATCGCTCCGGAGCTATCTGGATAAGTTTCCTCATAAGAAAAAATTGAGGCAAGGAATGGTTCTATCTGTTTGGAAAGATGTGGTTGGGGAACGTATTGCATCCCAAGTAACGGATATTCATTTTGAGAATGGTAAGCTGGTAATTAAAGTCTCTAATCAGGTTTGGAGGCATGAAATTCATGCTAACCGTTTTAGCATTGCTAAGCGTTTAAATACCCGGGTAAAGTCACAAGTTGTTGGCGATATCATTGTACGAAGTTAGTTGAATAAGGCGCCGTTCAAATCTATATTCATTCATGGCTGAGAATACACTTCAAAATATCAGAGATCGAATACTTTCTTACATCAAGAAGGGCACTAAGCCCGGAGAAGAAGAAACAGATACAAGAATTTTAACCAGAGAAAGCTTCTTGGTTTTTATTTTCGCTTATGTGATTGCAATAAGTCTTTGGTTTGCTGTAAACTTGAATGGAATCTTTAATATTACCGTTAATATGCCGCTAGAAATTGGGAATGTTCCTGATGATCTTGCGCTAACTGATAAGTTCCCGGATTTTGTTGAGGTAAGTTTATCAGGAACAGCGTTGCCTCTCATTAGCCTTTATAATAATCCGCCTTCCATTCCTATTGATGTTAATGATAAGGAAGTGAATTTGTTTAATCAGGTTCGCCAACAAATGAATTCGTTTCAGGAAGTTGAGGTCTCTAAAGTTGAGCCCATTCTGGTAACTGTAAATCTTGAACGGAAGATCACTAAAAAAGTGCCTCTAAAAGTTAACTGGGATTTCACTTTTGCTTCTAGGTTTGGGCTCATAAGCGCCCCTGGTATTTCTCCGGATAGTATTTCTATAACCGGTGCCGTATCTCAGTTGAATTCCGTAAATGAATGGGTAATTCAAGACACTGTTAAATTAGCGGATATAAAAGACGACGTTGAAGTTGAAGTGCCTGTTATCAATAACAATCCTTTGCTTGATATTTCGCTTGAGAATATCACGTTGACCGCTAATGTTTCTGAGTTTACCGAAAATGAAGTCTCCGTTTATATCAGAACCAGAAACCTGCCAAGAGGTCAAAATATTACATATAATCCCTCATCTGTTACCATCAGGTATGATGTACCTCTGGAACAATTTTCTGAGATTTCTGATGAAATTCCGTATGCAGTTTATGTTCTTTACAGCAAAATTCAGGAAGACGAAACAGGTTTTGTAACTCCGGATATAGAATTGGTAGCAACAAAATACGCTTTAAAAATCCGGAGCTTTCAACCAAAAGCGGTAGCTTATTTTAGTGTGGTGGAACAATAAGGAAGCTAACAGCTATTAGCTAATAGCTGTTAGCTTCCTTATCAAAAGGCGCAATCACTTCTTCTACTTCCTTAACATCATCAAAGAACTCCAGCACCTTCAGCATTACTTCATCCACCAGAACATCCGGGCAAGAAGCTCCTGAAGTTAGCGCTACTTTGATTGGCTGGTCACTTTTTGGAAGCCAGTTTTCTGTTTTTAGAAGTTCTTTCTTCCATTGATCAAAATGATGAATCACTGAATCCGATTTAATTTCTTCCGCATCCCGAATATGAAAAGTTGGAAACTTGTGTTCCAGAATCTCAACCAAATGCATGGTATTTGAAGAATTATATCCGCCTACAACTAACGCTAAATCAGCGTTAGTTTCTGCTAAAGCCAGTGTTGCAGATTGATTTTCATTTGTTGCATAACAAAGCGTATCCGAAGTGTCGGCAAAATGATCGAGAATATCCGACTCGCCATGTAGCTTGATCACAGCTTCCTTCAAAATATCCATTACTTCCTGAGTTTCAGTAGCTAGCATGGTCGTTTGATTGATTACTCCAAAACGTTTTAGATCGGTATAAGGATTAAATCCAGGAGTTGCTTTATGTTCAAAATATTTTTTGAAATCTGAAAGCGGACGATCTTTAGTCATGATCTCAGCAAGGATCGTTGCTTCTTCAGGGTTCAGTAAAACCACCACAGCTGAATGTTCTGCACTATGCGAAAAAGTAGCTCTCGTTTCCTCATGTTGATGTTTCCCATGTACAACCAAGCTGTATTCTTTTTTCCCCAGTTGTTTTCCCCGTTTCCATACTTTTTCAACGAACGGACATGTTGTGTTAAATTCGTAAGGATCAATTCCTACTTGTTGTAACTCTTCTTGAATCTCAACAGTTGTTCCAAAAGCCGGTACAATTACAATATCTTCGCTATTCAATGAAGAAGTAGGAATGCGCTCCGTTCCATCTGTATCAAATAAAAACTTAACTCCTCGTTTCAGCAGATCTTCGTTCACCGTTGGATTGTGAATCATCTCGCTAAGCAGATAAATATTCTTATCCGGATTTTCCTCAACGGCTCGGTAGGCGATATCAATAGCGTTTTCTACGCCATAACAAAAACCAAAAAACCTCGGGATTAAAAACTGAACCGTACCAAAGTCTAACACTGTTGGTTCGAGATCTTTTTTCATTGGATCGGTGATCTTAGTCGCCTCTTTAACCTTTCGGATAATTGGCGATTTGTACATGTCGGGAATTTGGAATTTCTTTCGTGCCATTATTTTTCTTTTATAATCTGAATAATTTTATCGATTACTTCTGATGTTTTTTCAGATTGCAAAGATCCCTGCTTTATACAAAATTATATTTTTTGAACACGTACATATTTTATCCGGTCGGATATTACTGCTTTTATTTAACCCATCAATTTTAAAGTCATCTCTTTTTATTGGGATTGAAAACTCATTCTTAAGAGCTTTACTTGTTATTTGGCGTAATAAAAGATCTTCGCCATCAAAATCACGAATAACAAAGGCTGGTCTTGTTTTAGAATCGGACAAATCAGAAAATGGGAAAGGGACAACGACAATATCTCCTGCTACAAATCGACCCATGCGTCATCTTCTTCTTTGCGAAGCCAGTTTTTTGAAAGTGAAGGTTCGCTAACTAATGTTATACAAAAACTTTCACTCGCTTGTCGAACCAATGATCGAACGTAATCTAAAACTTCCGATACTTTTTCGTTAGAAAGTTTTTCGATTTCAGATTTCAGTTTTTGTTTATCCGTCATTATTCAAAAAGTTTTTAATATTTCAATTTAGACTGAATCAAGGCTTTAAAAGCCGGATAGTTATTAGGTAATCGCTCAACCTTTTCTCCGTTCATAAAAAAAGTAGGCGTTGAGTTCACTCCTAAAGTAGATCCTTCACGTTTATCAGCAAGTACTCTTCTGTTCATTCTCGCAGAGTTTAAATCAGCTTTGAATTTCTCCATATCCAATTCTAAGTTTTGTGCATATCCAATAAAAATCGCTTCTGCATTTCCTTTGCTCCACTGCTCCTGGCCGGTAAAAATCATTTCATGCATTTCCATAAATTTACCTTGTTCACGAGCTGATTCTGCCGCTCTCGATGCTAGCTCAGCATATTGGTGCATTCTTAATGGATAGTTCTTGTATGTAACGACTATTCGCTCTCCAAAATCCTTCTTTGCTTGGTCTAACATTTGCCCGTAATATTTACAAGCCGGACATTGGTAGTCGCTAAATTTTGTAATCTTAAGAACCGGCAATTCCGGCATCTCACGATCTTGTGCAGTTACTGAGCTTACTGTTACTAAGCCTACTAGTAGTGTAAAAAATATTCCCTTTTTCATATCAATTATTTGTTCTTATTTCTGCTTTACAACGCAGGTTAAAGGCTAAAATTTCACTTTAGCGAAATGTCTTTTTAAGATAGTATCAATTTTTTCAATTATCACATCAATTTGTTCTTCATTATTCTTTTTACCAAATGAAAGGCGAACAAATTCTCTGGCTTCCTGATCTGATCTTCCCATTGCTTTCATCGTTCGGTTTGGTTTTTCTGAACCAACCTGACATGCGCTTCCCGTTGAAATCGCCAATCCGGCTTGCGAACATTCTAACATTAAAAATTGCCCTTCCATCCCCAAAAAACGTATCCCAAGAATATTTGGAAGTTTCTCCTTTGGGTTCCCTTCATCTATATATTCTATGCCTTTTTCAGAAAAAGCTTCCAACAACTTAGATCTCAGCATTGAAAGCCGAATGTATTCATCAGAACGTTCTGCAAACAGTAATTTTGCGGCCGTTGCAAAAGCTGCGATTCCGGCTACATTCTCGGTTCCCGGTTTAAGTCCTTTTTCTTGCGATGTTCCGGGTATTTCCGGTGAGAATTCTATGCCTTTTCTAAGATAGAAAGCTCCAACTCCTTTTGGCCCATATACTTTATGAGAAGAAACAGAAAGAGCATCAAACCAATCAGCTTCTACACCTATTTTGCAGAATGTTTGAACGCAATCAGAATGAAAAAATGCTCCACTTTTCCTTGCAAGGTTTCCAATTTTCTCCACATTTTGGATAACTCCGGTTTCTGAATTTGCATGTTGGATGGATATCACCGCTGTTTCATCAGTTATTAACTCTTCTAATTCTTCCATAGAAATTAGTCCTTCTGAATTAACTCCTATTCTGGAAACGTTATAACCGGATTTTTCAAGCTTATCGAAAAAATAGCGCAGCGAAGAATGCTCAACATCTGATGTAATCACGTGGTTTTTATTTTTATCGCAGGCGCTTAACAAAGCTTTTAGTGCCAAGTGGTTCGCCTCTGACCCACCGCTGGTAAAAATAATTTCTTCTGGTTGTGAACTCAGAATCTTAGCTATAGTTCTTCTTCCTGCACTTAATAACTGTTTCGCTTCCGCTCCGGGGTCATGCAAACTACTTGGGTTACCAAAATAATGGGTAGATACATTTACAAAAACCTCTAATGCAGTTTCGCTCATGGGTGTAGTAGCTGCGTGATCCAAATAAATCATAAATCGTACTTTTTAAAGAAATGCTGTATCTTTGATTGCGTTTTAAAATACCTAAAATTTTAAGGCTTTACAGCCATGATCTCTATTCATCTAAAAGAAATTATTGAATCAGCAATCCGGGAAGATCTCGGGATGGGAGATCTCACAGCAAAAAGTATTTTCGATGCTGATCATTACTCTAAAGGAACTTTTACCGCTAAAGCTGATGGAATCCTTGCCGGATTAGATGCTCTTTCAATTGCTTATGGGTATTTAGGAGGAGGTGTTACCGTTAATCTTTTAAAGAAAGATTGCGACTCAGTATCTAACAAAGAGATTATTGCTGAAGTTGAAGGACCAACTCAAACACTTCTTTCTGCTGAAAGAGTGATTCTTAATTTAATGCAACACTTATCAGGAATTGCTACTTCAACTGCAGAAGTTGTAGGATTATTAGATGATGAATTAATTACTATTACAGATACTCGAAAAACATTGCCCGGACTTCGTGCATTGCAAAAATATGCCGTAACTTGTGGCGGTGGAAAAAATCACCGATTTAGATTAGATGATGGAGTGATGATCAAAGACAATCACATTAAAGCAGCGGGAAGTATTACAAAAGCTGTTGAGTTGGTCAGGGAAAACATCGGTCACATGGTAAAAATTGAAGTAGAAACGGAATCAAAAGAGCAAGTGTTAGAAGCTGTTAAAGCCGGTGTTGATGTTATCATGTTGGACAACAGAACACCTGAAGAAGTTAAGAAGCTTGTTAAGCTGATTCCTGAGGAAATTCTCGTTGAGGTTTCCGGAGGGATCAATCCTAACAATATTAAAGGTTATAAAGGATGCGGAGCAAATGTTATTTCATTAGGTTGGTTAACACACTCCGTTAAAGCATTAGATATTAGTTTTAATTTGAATCAATAAATAAGTCATACCGGTCTTGATCCGGTATCTCCCGAAAAAGGAAGATTTCAGGTCAAGCCTGAAATGACTACTTTTAACTATGGATGTACTAGACATTTTAGAAGTTGAATCCGAAGTATCTCTTCCAAAAAGATACAGTGAGCTTACTGTTGAGGAAATGGAAGTTCGTGTTCGTGAAATTAAAACAAAGTTCGGAAAACGCTTGTTCATTCCGGGGCATCACTACCAGAAAGATGAAGTGATTCAGTTTGCGGATGCGCGCGGAGATTCGTTAAAACTTGCTCAGATTTGTGCTACAATGGATGAAGCAGCGTACATAGCTTTTTGTGGAGTTCACTTCATGGCCGAAACTGCGGATATGCTCACTCGACCTAATCAAAAAGTAATTCTCCCGGATCTGCGTGCAGGATGTTCTATGGCTGATATGGCAAATATTGATCAGACCGAACGTGGATGGAAACAAATGCAAAAAATTTGGGGAGACACTATTCTTCCGTTGACATACGTGAATTCTACCGCTACGATTAAAGGTTTTGTAGGTAAAAACGGCGGAGCTTGTGTTACTTCCGGAAACGCTAAAAAAATGTTGAGATGGGCGTTTACTCAAAAAGAGCGAATATTGTTCTTGCCTGACCAACATCTTGGAAGAAACACAGCATTTGATCTTGGAGTAAAGCTGGAAGAAATGGCTGTGTATGCCCCTTTGACAAATAGCTTTGAATATGAAGGCGACTTTGAAGATGTGAAAGTGATCCTCTGGAAAGGCCATTGTTCGGTGCATGAAAAATTCAATATTCAGCATGTTGAAAATCTTAGAAAGCAACAACCTGACATGAAGATCATTGTCCATCCTGAATGCACGTACGAGGTAGTTCAGGCATCCGATCTTGCCGGCTCCACAAATTACATAATTAATAAAATAAGCGAAGCTCCGGCCGGTACTAAATGGGCAATCGGAACGGAAATGAATCTGGTAAACCGAATCAAAGATGAACATCCGGATAAAACCATTGTTTCTCTCAATCCATTTATGTGTCCTTGTTTGACCATGAACCGAATCGACCTTCCACACTTACTGTGGAGTTTGGAAAAACTGGAAGCAGGAGAAGTAGTGAACCAAATTACTGTTCCCGAAGAAGTAGCCAAATATGCCGTGCTTTCTTTGGAGAGGATGTTGGAAAGAAGTTAGAGCTTTAGTTCTTTTCGTTTGTATGGACGCGATTAATCGCGTCCATACACGTCCATACAGGAGAAAAAAAGAGCAATACAAAAGCTTCACTTCATTGTCTCAAAAAACTGAACGATGCACCTTCCTTAATAGTTGCATTGACAACAAACTATTCAATATTAAACTAAAATATTTTAAAAATGAGTTATTTAAATAAAATAAACGATGTTTATAAACTTCTTGGCGAAGGAAAAGCCATGGATGCTTTTGAGAAATATTATCATGAAGATGTAATAATGATTGAAGGTAATAGCGAAAAGCACGAAGGAAAAGATACCAACAGAAAAAGAGAGCCGGAGTTTTTTGGAAGCATAGAGGAAATGCACGGAGCCGGAGTGGATACCATAGTTGCTAATGAAGAAGAAGGCATTACAATGGCAGAAACCTGAATGGAAGTAACCTTCAAAGGTGGAAACAAAATTAAGATGGAACAAATTGCCCGGCAGAAATGGAAAGGCGATCATATTATAGAAGAACGCTTTTACTACAACCCCGGATAATAAATGCTAAGAAAATAGGTCAGACCTTCATCATTAATTTGATGAAAACTTTTTTATTATCAAATATTTAGTACATTTATTTGAAACCCTCAACAAGTCACTATTACCTATGAAATATTTTTTAGCTTTTGTTCTACTTATAATTAGCTCATCTGCACTATTTGCGCAAGAGGCTCGTACTAAAGATGGGTTTATCTCAATTACGCTTGGCGCTGCTCTCCCCACCGGAGATTTTGCAGACAACGATCTTGGAAATAATGATGCTGGTTTTGCTGAAAGCGGGATATCTATTAACCTGATTAATTTTGGATATTTATTTTCAAAAAATATTGGTATTACCGCCATGTTACAAGGCGCAGCTTTTCCTATAGATAATGGAAATGGAGGAAATAATCCCATATGGAACTTTCATGATAGGACCATTATTCACAATTCGTAATAATGATAGTAAAGCGGAATTCGATTTCAGACTTATGCTTGGGACGATGTCTGGTTTACTTGATCCTAATGATGGTGGGGAAACTTTTGAAGGAGAAGGTGGCGCTATTGGCTTGGGCGCAGGAATAAGATATAATTTAAGTGATCTTATTGCCTTAACTTCAAATCTGGATATTATAGGAGGCAAGCCGGAATTTGATTTAAATGGCAACACGTTTGACCAATCAATGTCTTCAGCGAATTTAACTTTCGGAATAGCTTTTAGGTTAAATTAATGCCGTTTCTTTTTTGAAAAGGTTTTTTTATTACAAAGATTTCCGTTCATTTCAGAATGAAATTTTTGCTTTTACTCCTGCTCTTAGTTCTATCAATTAATTGCAACACTACCAAAGAAAAAGAATCCAAAGACCTTACTAATGGCATTGAACTTGTTGTTCTAGGCATTGCCCAAGATGCAGGATTTCCACAAGCAGGATGTGAAAAAGAAAATTGTCAGTTGTATTGGGATGGAAAGGTAGAAGCCAGGCATGCTACATCTCTTGGCTTAATAGATCATAATACTGGAAAATATTGGTTATTTGAAGCTACACCTAATTTCAAATATCAACTTCATGAAATTAAACAATTGGCTAACAGCTCTGAAAATCCATCCGGTATTTTTCTAACTCACGCTCATATTGGTCATTATACCGGTTTGATGCATCTTGGTCATGAAGTAATGGGCGCTTCTAATATCCCTGTTTATGTTATGCCGAGGATGAAATCCTTTTTGGAAACAAACGGTCCGTGGAGCCAGTTGGTAGGTATGGAGAATATATCTATCAAGCAGTTAACTGCAGATTCTTCTGTTCAGCTTAACTCTTCTATAACTGTAACACCTTTTCTGGTTCCTCACCGAGATGAGTTTTCAGAAACCGTTGGTTATAAAATTCAAACCGATTCAACTTCTGTCTTGTTTATCCCTGATATTAACAAGTGGAATATCTGGGATCGATCAATCGTCGAAGAGATTTCAAAAGTAGATTATGCTTTTTTAGATGCCACATTTTACGATTCCAATGAACTCCCCGGAAGAGACATGAGCGAAATTCCACACCCTTTTGTAGAAGAAAGCGTAGAGCTCTTTAAAAATCTCCCTGATTCTGAAAAAGCTAAAGTTCATTTTATTCACTTTAATCATACTAATTCTTTGATTTTAGAATCTCCGGAACGGAAAGAAGTTGAAGATCTTGGTTTTAATGTGGCGTTTGAAGAGATGAGAATAGACTTGAATTAAATCGCCCAACTTGTAAAACTACATTTCACATTGGGGAGTTAGCATTTCTTCGATTATTTTCAGCAAATAAATAACACTCATCCATCCATGAAAAAAAGATTATTACCTCTTCTATTTCTATTCTTTTTTGCTTCTTCTCTTTCAGCCCAAAATTATTTCCCCGGAAAATGGGGAAATTGGGAATTCAAAAACCCTTCTGAGCTAGGTTTGAACGAAGCTAAAATTCAGGAAGCCATTCAATTTGCCAAGGATAGCGAGACTTCAAACCCAAGAAGTATGGAGGAGAATCATTATGGAACTTTTGGGCGAGAGCCTTTTGGTGATGGTGTTGGTCCGTTTAAAGATCGTGGTCCACAGACAGGTATTATCATTAAAAATGGATATATAGTAGCAGAATGGGGAGAACCCTTCAGAGTAGATATGACTCATAGTGTAACCAAAAGCTTTTTATCCTACACAGTAGGCTTGGCTTATGATAAAGGATTGATCCGCGATGTGAACGATAGAGTAGATGCGTACATGGCGCCGATATTGGAAATGCAGTGGGATGATAACAGAAATAAATCGGATCATTACGGCTCACCAAAAGTAATGGAGCCGTTTAAAGGAGAACATAATTCCAAGATCACCTGGAATCATTTACTTAGGCAAACCAGCGACTGGGAAGGAACTCTTTGGGGAAAACCGGACTGGGCTGATCGGCCAAGCGGTGAACGTTCTGAATGGACTACAAGAAAAAGAAAAGAACCAGGTAGTGTTTATGAATATAATGATGTAAGAGTGAATCTTCTGGCGCTAGCAGCTATGAATGTATTAAGAGAACCGCTGCCAAAAGTTCTTCGTGAAAATATCATGGACAAAATCGGAGCTTCACCAACCTGGAGATGGCAGGGGTATGAAAACTCATGGGTAGTTATTGACGGACAACAAATGCAGGGCGTAAGCGGTGGTGGCCATTGGGGCGGTGGAATGTTCATTTCTGCAAGAGATCAAGCTCGTTTTGGTCTGCTTACTTTGAACAACGGTAATTGGAACGGGGAGCAACTAGTTTCTGAAAAGTGGAATAAAATGGCGCAAACTCCAACCGAAGCTCAAACCGATTATGGATTTATGAATTGGTTTTTAAATACAGGCAAAAAGCGATTACCAAGTGCCCCCGAGGCTGCTTTTTTTCATTTGGGGTCAGGAACAAACATGGTCTATGTAGATCAGGAAAATAATTTAGTTATTGTTGCCCGCTGGCTAAAAGGTGCTGCTATGGATGGCGTGGTTAGTAGGGTGTTAGAAGCTCTAAAAGAGCACTGATATGTAGCTCTGGATTTTATATAAAAGAAGCATTTCTTGGTCAAGAAATGCTTCTTAAATGCTAAAATAAGCGGAGATAAGTTCTTACCAATCAAATGAATTAAATTTAATTGCGGGAAGGTCTTCTGCCTCACCACTTAATGTTAACTCTCGTGTTCTTTCTTCGTGTTCAGTAGTAAGAACTCGCTTGATGACAAAGTTATACGACAATAAATCATCGTTATAAATGCTCGGGAAAGTAACTACTACAGAGTAAATGCTATCAACGGGCGCTGTATCAGTAAGTTCCAAATACTGACCGACACTTTCACCAAGTGGCGAAATATCCCCTTTCAAGAAAATGTCATTTGTCAGTTCATCAAATATATTATTCTGTAGAGCATATTTCATATCTACATTAAAAGTTACAGTTGTTTGAGCCTTGCTAAGAGTGGTAAAACTTATAGCAAATGCCATTATGAGTATTACTTGTTTCATAGTATTGTATTTTTATTAGTATTTATTTTTTAAAATCTTTGTCTTGTTATTATCAGTAGTTTACATTATTAGTGACTAACCGCTCTTTCCATGACACTACTGTGAACACGCTTTCTCTTGGGAAATAAGGGGGTATTGAGTTTCCTAACCTTACATCATAATCATATTTCTTCGTATAGCCGGTAATTCCATACCTGCCAAAAGTTCCTACCGGTCCTCTTGTTTGCTGAATGATTCCACCTAACAAATCTATATTTCCTCTATGAGAGCCCGCTACATAATTCTCAACTCTAAAAGAATCGCCAAGTGCCATAAAAGAACCATGTAATTTTAAATCTTTAGAACCGGTTCTTGCATGTGCATTTTGATCAATAATAATATCTTTCTCACTTACAACACCTAATAAGTCCGTAGAAGTATCGTCCACTCGGGGATCTACATTGTAAACTATGTCGTTATAGAGTTCAATATCTTCTTCAGAGTGTATGGTTATTTGTCCTGATACGGTTCCTTCTAAAAATATTTTTTCGCTTGAAGAAATAATCCCATTATGAGTTTCTTTTGGATAGTTTGTCGGACCAACCCAATTTCCGGTATCGCTATGGTACTCATGTACATCAATACTTCCATCTGACTTCAAAATCATATAACTCAATCGATCAAAAGTTAGCCCATCACTTGTAGCAGCTGATTTTAAAGCTTCTATCTTACTATTATCCGGGAGGTTTTTTACTTGAGCATTAAAATCTGTAGTTCCCTGAAAATCGGGTGAAGCATCTCCCTCAACGGTTCCATCTCGACCTCTCCACTTATTTGGACTTGATACACGCCCGTAGAAAGTTGGAGAACCTGACATTTTGAATGTACCGTTTGTATGTATTGGTCCGCTTATCTCATCTGAGGAATAAAAATAGATATTACTTCCGGCACTGGTTTTTTCCTTATTTGAGAAATATGAGTATTTAGAAAATGAATCCCTTCTCATTAAAACTTCGGTTATCACTTTACTGTTACCATACGTAGCCTCGCTGAATAAAAGAACTTTAAAAGAATCCCACCCTCCATCACCAACTGAATAAAGAGAGTCAATTGCATCTAGCTCGTCAATATTCTCAATATCATAAGTTTTTAAAGTAGCATTGCCCGGAAGAATACCTTCACCTGTTAACTCTCCTTCCCAAGTATTATCACTTCTAATTTTTTCAATAGCCGTTTGAATTAAGCTATTTGTAGAGTTTCTAGCCTGAACTTCACTAATAACTTCCGCTGACCTTTCAGGCAATACGCTTGCTCTTCGGTTATTTGACATCTGAATAATTCCAAATAAAATCACTAAACCGCTTACCAATAAAAGCATTGATCTTCCCATGATACTGCCCTTAATAAATTAAATTATTTGCTACTACTCTTCGTTTCCAATATGTCCTGTAATATAGTTCCGTACCATCTTTTTTAGTTAAATAAGGCTCATTTGATTCTACTAAAACTTCAACTTCAATCTGAACGATATCCTCAATATCTGTCGGAACATCTCCATCTAAATTATAATAATTGATACTAAAATCACTTACAGAATATTGGAACTCTATTGCATTTCCGAGAACATTTGGTGTTTGGTTCCATCTTCTTATAAGAATAAAATCATTTGGGTTTGTAGTGGTTGCATCACTTACTCCTGTAAAAATCCATTCAACCAGATCAAAGTCATCCGAGCCATCATTATCAAAAATATTACCCCTAAATGTTACAACGGTATCTTCCGCCACTACAAACGCTTCCGATGCTCCTGTTTCATACCCGATTCTGCTCAAGTCATTCTGAAGTATAGAAACAATGTTATCTAGTTTAGATTGAGTGATAACGCTTGACGTTGTTTCAACTGTAGAATTAAAAACGGAGTGATTATAAGCCAAAATAGAGATAAGCATCAATCCTCCGATTATATATGTAGTTGCTAAACCTAAATTCATCGTTCAAAAGATTTAATAAAAATTAAATCTACTTCTGTACTTGGATCTACAGATTCATTGGTAACCGTAATAACAACTCTATATCTTTTAACAAGAGGATCCCCTTCATCTATATATTCTGAACTCCCATTTATAATATAAGAGTCAGAATACTCATCGTTATAACCGAAACTTTCTACATCAGTTTTCGGGTAACTGTTAAACATGTAGTTAGCGTGATTTGGGTTTAACAAGTCTTCGTCTTCTCTTGATATCAGTTTTACTTGTTCAATCTCATCTTGAGCTCTGATTATGGTTCTATATTCTACATCTGATCGTATAACTGTCTCAGAGGTATTCAGAAAGCTTCTTGCAGTGTTAATCGTCAACAATGAGTATATTACCATTGCAGCAGTTAAATATAATACGTCAGAATAATCGTTCATTATTACCTTTACATTGTGCTATTTAATATACGAACCATATTTACTATTAGATGTTTTTTATACAATATCCAATTTTAATAAAGAAAACCTAATATAAAAACATCCTTTATAGTAAATTATCGGTATTTTTTTTAAAATCTTAAAAACCACCTTAATGATGGTAGCTTTCAAATAAAAGAGCATTTTGCAATTACTTTGTTACTAAATAAAATTATTCTGCTCTTAAAATAAATTTATGGAGAAAAATAAAGCAATTATTATTGGTGCTACAGGGCTTGTTGGCTCTCACTTACTTAAACTTCTACTAAGTGATGACAGATATGACTTGATTAAAGTCCTCCATAGGCGTTCAACGGGGTTTGTTCATCCAAAACTGGAAGAACACCTAATTAACTTTGACAAACCTGAAGACTGGAAACAATTAGTTAAAGGAGATCATCTTTTCTCTGCTTTTGGAACAACCCTAAAAAAAGCCGGGAGTAAAAAAGCTCAATATAAAATCGACTATACCTATCAATATGAAGTTGCAAAAGCTGCTGCTGAAAATAATGTTACTAATTATGCCTTAGTTTCCTCATTGGGAGCAAATTCTGGCTCCGGTTCTTTTTACCCGAGAATAAAAGGTGAGTTAGATGAAGCCGTGCAAGAGTTGAACTTTAAAACTACACTGATTCTGAGACCTTCTTTTTTGGATGGAAACAGAGACGAATTCCGGTTAGGTGAACGAATTGGGATTGCTGTTGCAAAAATCCTCTGTAAAATTCCCGGGTTGAAGAACTATCACCCGATCAAAGCAGAAGTTGTAGCTAAAGCAATGGTTGAGGGATTAAATACTCCGAAAAATCAAATCATTTATGACGGGCAAGAAATCCGTTCATTGATATAATGGGATTTTATAAAGAACCTGTTACCTGTGAGTTGTTCATGAGCGAAAGGCTTAATTGTACAATTACTTTTTTCCGAGTATTTAATTCATCTCCATAACTACTTCTTCCGCCATGAAACATCTGTTCGATCTGTTGGCGCCTCTTTTTTTGATGGTAAATGCATCTGCTCAATAAATTCCTGATTGCCGGATGCCTTCCCCAAAGGGGCAAGCGGCATACCCACCATCGCCACTGCCATCGTAGTAGAAGTTATTGCTACTTTCGCTATAAATGTTGTCGTTTTTATACATAGCAATGATTGTAAGCTACTCCCAAGCCGTATAAGCATACAAAGCTACATCAGTTTGCACAAATACCTTTCCATTTCCGGCTGTCAATAACCCAAACGGCGACCCATCAGGCGAACGTTCTTCCGAGTGTACAATCTCACCATTTCTGGCATCCAGTACATACAGTCTACCGCTATGGGCGTGATACACATAGCCATCTAAATAGGCGATGTTATCCTGTCCATGTCCACCGCCAAATTTCAAACCGGTATTCCAGAGTTCTTTGCCTGTGAATTTATCCAACGCATAGAGACTGACACCGCCATTCACCAATACCATAGAATCAGTAAGGGTATAACTCTGCCCAATAATGCCGAGCGTTTTCCAGATTACTTTCCCGTTAGTGGCATTCAGTGCCACAAATTCTCCCGGCCCATCGGTTACCCCGGCGTAAATAATCTCATCTTCCAATAAAATAGGCTCAAAGATAAACCCGCCATTATCCGTGCGATATTCCCAGAGTACTTCTTCTGTTTCTTTATGAATGCTGAGGATGCGACCATTGAAAAAATATCCATTATCGTTTTGTTCCTGCCATGCCTGACTGAAAATGAGTTGATTTGCAAAAATACGAATAGAACGGGCAGATGAAATCACACCAAAAGACGGAACTAAATCGTAGGTTTTATTTAGCTTTCCATTTTTTGAATAGCGAAAAATCTTTTGGTATCGGCTTGAAATATATAACCAATTCTCGTCAAAAGAATCATTAGACCATTGATGCAAATCCTCAGGAGCTTTTTCTGACCAAGCTAGTTCCCCTGTTCTCAAATCGAACCTATACGTTTTTTCATTAGTGTTTTCTTTGGTATATAGCCAATCACCCTCATACTGAAATTCGTTGGTGTAAATGTATGCATCATTCTCAAATACATAGTTCCAGACTACAGATCCGTTGTTTTGTTCCAATACTGTTAACTGCTTATCAGGGGAGAATAAAATATTTTTTCCAATCAATGTCGGAGGTGTAGCAACCAACGAAAGGGCCTCGGCAGGGCGTGTGTACTCGAAAACCCATATATTTTGAAATTCATACTTTTTCTTGGAATTACCACAGCTGTTAAGGAAAACTAAAATCAGGCTCAGATATATTATATGCTTCATCGCTTTACTCCTTTTTTTAAAAAGGAGCAGAATATACTCTGCCCCTTTATTGTAATGAATTGCCTATTGTGCAAGCACAATATTTTCTAACCATTCTTTAGTTTGTCTCATAGGAATAGCCAAATCACCTTTTTTATTGGCACCTTGAGTGTACAGACGTTTTACCCGGCGGATTTCTAAGTGATTACCCGCCAGTGGGCGGATGCCTGTGGCATACCCACCATCGCCTGAATCATCATGATAAAAGTTGTTATCAGTGGTACTATAAATATAGTCGTTTTTATCCATAGAAATGATGTTACGCTACTCCCAAGCAGTATATGCGTACAAAGCATAAAAACTCTGAACAAATACTTTGCTTTCATTAACAGTTAATAAGTAAAATGGCGAACCATCCGGCGAGCGTTCTTCCGTATGGACAATCTCTCCATTTGTGCCATCTAGCACGTAGAGCCTACCACTGTGTGCATGATAAACAAACCCATTCATGTACGCGATGTTGGATTGCCCGTGGCCACCACCAAATGCGAGCCCGGTATTCCACAACTCTTTGCCGGTAAATTTATCCAACGCATAGAGACTGACACCGCCATTCACCAATACCATGGAATCGGTAAGCGTGTAGCTTTGGCCAATGATGCCCAGGGTCTTCCAGATCACTTCCCCGTTGTTAGCATTCAACGCTACAAACTCACCCGGTCCATCGGTTACGCCTGCATAAATGATCTCATCTTCCAATAAAATAGGCTCAAAGATAAACCCGCCATTATCCGTGCGATATTCCCAGAGTACTTCTTCTGTTTCTTTATCAATGCTGAGGATGCGGCCACTGTCATGCGAAAGCTCTTCTTCTCTAAAAAACTGACTAAAAATGAGTTGGTTTCCGAGAATCCTTATTGAACGAGACCGGTCCTCAATATCATAATTTGATATATCATACGTCTTATTCAGCTTTCCGGTTTTGCTATACCTGTAAATTACATCATACCTCCCAGTTATATATAGGTACAATTGATCCATTCCGTCATTGGAATGATTGAACAATTCACTCTCACTATTTATTTTCCAATTAATTATTCCTGTCTGAAGATTAATTGAATAGACTCTATTGTTTACAATTTCTTTTAAATATAAAGTATTCGAGTCGATTAAAAATTCTTCTGTAGAGATGTAAGGCGAATTATCAAACTCCAAGTTCCAGCTCATTTTACCCTTTTTTTTGTCTATTAGAGTAAGTTGTTCATCTGGTGCAATGAGAATATGATCACCATAAACTGCTGGATTGGTATTAACCAGTGATAGACCTTCAGCTGGTTTAGTATAAAAATAACTCCACACCTCGGAAAAATCATCAGATTGTTTTTTACCATTGCAAGAAATACAAAAAACGAAAATTATTGCTACGCTATAGATTTTTTTAGAAAACATAATATAGAAGATTTTAAAAGGGAGGATGTTGAATACATCCCCCTTTAATAAGATTAATTGAACTTTTCGATGATCCAGTCTTTAGTTTGTCTCATTGGTATGGCCAAATCACCTTTTTTATTAGCGCCCTGAGTGTACAGGCGCTTTACACGACGAATTTCCAAGTGGTTGCCCGCCAGTGGTCGGATGCCTTCCCCAAAGGGGCAAGTGGCATATCCACCGTCTCCGCTATCATCGTAATAAAAATTATTACTGCTTTCGCTATACACGTTGTCTTTTTTGTTCATAGCAATGAGTATAAGCTACTCCCAAGCCGTATAGGCGTACAAGGCATTGAAAGTCTGTATAAAGACCTTGCCATCACTTACTGCTAATAACTGGAAGGGCGAACCATCCGGAGAACGCTCTTCGGTATGAACGATTTCTCCCGTTTGCCCGTCCACAATCCACAATCTTCCACTGTGGGCGTGGTACACAAAGCCATTTAGGTATCCAATGTTACTGGCTCCATCTCCACCTCCAAAAGCAAGTCCGGTATTCCAAAGTTCTTTGCCGGTAAATTTATCCAATGCCAACAGGCTTATTCCATCATTCACTAATACCATAGAATCGGTAAGGGTGTAACTTTGACCAATAATGCCCAGCGTTTTCCAGATCACCTCACCATTAGTGGCATTTAGTGCCACAAACTCACCCGGTCCATCGGTTACTCCTGCATAAATAATTTCATCTTCCAACAGGATAGGTTCAAAAATAAACCCACCATTGTCAGTTCGGTATTCCCAGAGCACTTCTTCGGTTTCTTTATCGATGCTAATAATGCGACCGCAGTATCCATCAGGACAATCTTCTGTAAAACGCCATCTTTGGGAAAAGATGAGCTGATTATTAAAAATTCGAATTGAACGTGCATCTGTATCGATTCCATATCTGATTAAATCATATTCATCAATATATGATCCATCCTTAGAATATTTAAATATTTCTGCTCCATCACCTGATAAATAAATAAATTCATCATCAATACCATCATTTGAAAATTGGTGTACTTCTTTGGGAATTTGATTAAGCCATAGTAAAGAACCATCATTTTTATCAAAGCTAAAAACCTCATGATTGGTATTGTCCTTAAAAAAAATAGACTGTTCATCCAAAATGAATTCGTCACTTTTTATATATACGTTTTCAGAAAAAATGTATTCCCAAATTAATTTTCCATCTTCAATATCAAGTACGCTCAATATCCCGTCAGGGGATAAAATGATATGATCCATTTCAATTCTCGGTGCAGTTTTCGCAAGGGACAAAGCTTCTGCTGGTTCCTTATAATTATAACTCCAAGCTACTTCAAATGAACTTGGTTGTTGCTTTTTGCACGAAAGGATGCACAAAAATAAAACGATTAGAACAATATTTTTTTTTCTGTTATTCATAATAAAAAAACCAGGAACCCAAAAGGGTTCCCAGCCTCCATTTTTAGTTATTACCTAATATTTCATCTTCAATCCATTGCTTCGTTCGCTGCATAGGAATAGCCAAATCGCCTTTTTTATTAGCGCCCTGAGTGTACAGGCGCTTTACCCGGCGGATTTCGAGATGGTTGCCCGCCAGTGGTCGGATGCCTTCCCCAAAGGGGCAAGTGGCATATCCACCGTCTCCGCTATCATCGTAATAAAAATTATTACTGCTTTCGCTATACACGTTGTCTTTTTTGTTCATAGCAATGAGTATAAGCTACTCCCAAGCCGTATAGGCGTACAAGGCATTGAAAGTCTGTATAAAGACCTTGCCATCACTTACTGCTAATAACTGGAAGGGCGAACCATCCGGAGAACGCTCTTCGGTATGAACGATTTCTCCCGTTTGCCCGTCCACAATCCACAATCTTCCACTGTGGGCGTGGTACACAAAGCCATTTAGGTATCCAATGTTACTGGCTCCATCTCCACCTCCAAAAGCAAGTCCGGTATTCCAAAGTTCTTTGCCGGTAAATTTATCCAATGCCAACAGGCTTATTCCATCATTCACTAATACCATAGAATCGGTAAGGGTGTAACTTTGACCAATAATGCCCAGCGTTTTCCAGATCACCTCACCATTAGTGGCATTTAGTGCCACAAACTCACCCGGTCCATCGGTTACTCCTGCATAAATAATTTCATCTTCCAACAGGATAGGTTCAAAAATAAACCCACCATTGTCAGTTCGGTATTCCCAGAGCACTTCTTCGGTTTCTTTATCAATGCTGAGGATGCGGCCACAAGTTCGGTCGGGGCAACTCTCTCCTCTGAATCGCTGGCTGAAAATAAGTTGAGTATTTAATATTCGAATGGAACGTGCCCGATCAATTATTGAATATTGCAAAAGATCATATTCTTTATCAAGATTTCCATCTTTTTTGAATCGGAATATATTTCCTGAAGCACCATTCAGATAAAGATAATTCTCATCAAAAGCATCGTTTGAATGCTGGAAAAATTCTTTTGGTGATATGTCTAAACGCCAGTTTTCTTTGCCTGTGGTTAAATCTACAGAATAAAGTTTATGAAACTGATCTTCTTTTAAGAATAAAGTATTGGAATCAATAATAAATTCTTCGGTTGATATATATGGATTGTTAGGAATGCTAAACTGCCAATTTGAATTTCCCTTTGAAATATCTATTGATGTAATTTGTTTGTCAGGAGCAATTAGAATCTGTTCTTCAATAATTTTTGGGTTTGTATTGAGTAAAGAAAGTCCATCTGCGTCGTTGGTATACACAAATTGCCAAATTAATGAAAAAGGTTCATCATTGGATGTTTTGCAGTTTAAACACAGTAAACTTATAACGAAAATAAAAGAATACAATCTTAGTGAAATCATATAAACCTCATATTAAAAAAGGAGGTGCAAGAAAGCACCTCCAAGTATTTGTTTAGTAATTAGTTAATCCCGATAACATCTTCAACTAACCAATCTCTGGTTCGCTGCATAGGAATCGCCAAGTCACCTTTTTTATTGGCTCCTTGAGTGTACAGACGTTTTACACGGCGGATTTCTAAGTGATTACCCGCCAGTGGGCGGATGCCTGTGGCATACCCACCGTCTCCGCTATCATCGTAATAAAAATTATTACTACTTTCGCTGTACACGTTGTCGTTTTTTGTTCTATGTGGAGTGGCTATTTCCATGCCGTATAAGCGTACAAGGCATTGAAAGTTTGTATGAAAACTCTATCCTCACTTACTGCTAATAACTGAAAGGGAGAACCATCAGGAGAACGTTCTTCGGTATGAACGATTTCTCCTGTTTGCCCGTCCACAATCCACAATCTTCCGCTGTGGCTGTGGTACACATATCCATTTAGGTAGCCAATGTTGCTGGCACCGTCTCCTCCTCCAAAAGCCAATCCGGTATTCCAAAGCTCTTTTCCGGTAAACTTATCTAAGGCTAACAGGCTGATGCCATCATTTACCAGCACCATAGAATCAGTAAGGGTATAACTCTGCCCAATAATGCCGAGCGTTTTCCAGATTACTTTCCCGTTAGTGGCATTCAGTGCCACAAATTCTCCCGGCCCATCGGTTACGCCTGCATAAATTATCTCATCTTCCAATAAAATAGGCTCAAAAATATATCCGCCCTTATCTGTAACATATTCCCAAATTACTTCTTCGGTTTCTTTTTCGATGCTGAGGATGCGGCCGCAAACATTGGTAGGGCATTCATCACCTCGAAACCGCTGGCTAAAAAATAAATTGTTATTAAGTAGTTGGATTGATCGGGCCGAAGTTTCGATCTCGAAAGTGGTTACGTCAATTTCTTTTATAAATTCCCCTTCTTTAGTATAGACGAAAATCTCACCCTGAGCTCCAATCAAATATATATTTTTTTCATCTATGCCATCATTAGAAAATTGTTGGAACTCCTTATTTTCAGGAGCTTTAAGCAACCAGCGAAGCTCGCCTTTTTGTATGCTCAATCGATAAGCCTCGCTATACTTTTCATCTTTAATAAAAACTGAATTTTGATCTCTTAATAAAATTTCAGCTGAAGAATATCCACCCTCTTTCAGTTCATATTCCCAGATAAGTGAACCCTTTCTCATGTTAATTGAACTTATGATTCCATCTGGGCTTATGATAATTTGGTCTCTTAATACTGTAGGTCTCGCTTTCCCCAAGGACAAAGCTTCTGCTGGTTGTTTGTATTTATATTCCCAAATTAATTCAAATGGTTCACTTGGCCTTTTTGAACAAAACAGAAATAAAATTGATATGCTAAGTACTAAAATAATATTGGCTTTTTTAGCTTTCATAGTATGTGAATTAAAAACGGAGTGCTATAAAAAGCACTCCACTAAGGTTTACATTAAAATCCTATGACTTCGTCTTGAAGCCAAATTTTTGTTCGCTGCATCGGAATCGCCAAGTCACCTTTTTTATTGGCTCCTTGAGTGTACAGACGTTTTACACGGCGGATTTCAAGATGGTTGCCCGCCAGTGGTCGGATGCCTTTGGCATATCCACCATCTCCACTATCGTCATGATAAAAGTTGTTATCAGTGGTGCTATAAATATTGTCATTTTTATTCATAGAGGTTTTACGCTACTCCCAAGCCGTATAGGCATACAAGGCAACATCAGTCTGCACAAATACTTTTCCCTCTGCTGCCGTTAACAATCCAAAAGGCGAGCCATCTGGGGAACGCTCTTCGGTATGTACAATCTCTCCATTAGAAACGTCTAGCACGTAGAGCCTGCCACTGTGTGAATGATATACATAGCCATCTAAAAAAGCGATGTTATCTTGGCCATATCCACCGCCAAAAGCAAGTCCGGTATTCCAAAGTTCTGCGCCCGTAAATTTATCCAATGCCCGCAAGGTGACTCCGCCATTTACTAACACCATGGAATCGGTAAGTGTGTAGCTTTGACCAATAATGCCAAGTGTTTTCCAGATTACTTCTCCATTGTTGACATTCAGTGCCACAAACTCGCCCGGCCCATCGGTTACCCCGGCGTAAATAATCTCATCTTCCAATAAAATAGGCTCAAAGATAAATCCGCCATTGTCCGTGCGGTATTCCCAGAGTACTTCTTCCGTTTCTTTGTGGATGCTGAGGATGCGGCCACTGTCATGCGAAAGTTTTTCTTTTCTAAAAAACTGACTGAAAATAAGTTGGTTTTTAAAAATCCTTATTGAACGAGACCGGTCCTCAATATCATAATTTGAAATATCATACGTCTTGTTCAGCTTTCCGTTTTTACTATACCGGTAAATTTCATCATACCTCCCAGTTACATATAGGTACAATTGATCCATTCCATCATTAGAATGATCATAAAATTCACTCGGGCTATTTTTTTGCCAAATGATTGTTCCATTTTCTAAATCTATTGCATATATCCGGTCGTTTTCCACTTCTTTCACATACAAAATATTTAGGTCTGTAAGAAATTCCTCCGTCGAAATATAAGGCGAATTATCAAACTCCAAACTCCAGCTCTTTTTACCACTTTTTAAGTCTATTAGAGTAAGTTGCTCATCTGGTGAAATGAGAATATGGTCATTATAAACTGTTGGGTTGGTATTAACCAATGATAGACCTTCAGCTGGTTTTGTATAAGAATAATTCCACACCTCAGAAAAATCATTAGATTGTTTTTGACCATTGCAAGAAATACAAAAAACAAAAATTATCGCTATGTTGTAGATTTTTTTAGAAGACATAATATAGAAGATTTTAAAAAGGGAGGATGCTGAATACATCCCCCCATTAATAAGATTAATTGAACTTTTCGATGATCCAGTCTTTAGTTTGTCTCATCGGCAATGCCAAATCGCCTTTTTTATTAGCGCCCTGAGTATATAAACGCTTTACACGGCGAATTTCTAAGTGGTTACCCGCCAGTGGGCGGATGCCTGTGGCATACCCACCATCGCCTGAATCATCATGATAAAAGTTGTTATCAGTGGTACTATAAATATAGTCGTTTTTATCCATAGAAATGATGTTACGCTACTCCCAAGCAGTATATGCGTACAAAGCATAAAAACTCTGAACAAATACTTTGCTTTCATTAACAGTTAATAAGTAAAATGGCGAACCATCCGGCGAGCGTTCTTCCGTATGGACAATCTCTCCATTTGTGCCATCTAGCACGTAGAGCCTACCACTGTGTGCATGATAAACAAACCCATTCATGTACGCGATGTTGGATTGCCCGTGGCCACCACCAAATGCGAGCCCGGTATTCCACAACTCTTTGCCGGTAAATTTATCCAACGCATAGAGACTGACACCGCCATTCACCAATACCATAGAATCAGTAAGGGTGTAACTTTGTCCAATAATGCCGAGCGTTTTCCAGATCACCTCACCATTATTGGCATTTAGTGCCACAAACTCACCCGGTCCATCGGTTACGCCTGCATAAATAATTTCATCTTCCAACAGGATAGGTTCGAAAATAAATCCGCCATTTTCGGTTCGATATTCCCAAAGTACTTCTTCGGTTTCTTTGTCGATGCTGAGTATGCGACCACATGTTCTTGAAGGACATTGATCTCCTCTGAATCGTTGACTAAATATGAGTTGATTGTTAAGGACTCTTAAAGATCGAGCATCAGTGTCTATGCTATAATTAGCTATGTCATACCTTTTATCAAATATACCTGATTTAGTATACCTGAACACTTCGTAATCATAGCCTATAATATATAGATACTCTTGATCCTGCCCATCATTAGTGTGTTGGAAAAATTTTCGGGTTTCAGATTTTTCTTTCCAAATAGTATCACCAGTTTTAAGATCAATATTGAATAACTCATTTAACTTATCTTCTTTCGCAAAAAGTTTTTCACCGTCAATCAAGTATTCATTAACTATGATGAACTGATTACTTGGAAATTCAAACTGCCATAATAAATCCCCACTTTCTGTACTTAACATTGAAAACTGTTCATCAGGAGCAATCAATAAACCCTGATTAGTAAGCGTTGGAGAAGCGGTAATTAATGAACCACCATCCGCAGGTTTTGAATAAGAAAAATCCCATAATAATTCAAATTTTTCTTCTTTATGACCTCCGCTACAGTTAACTAATGTGATGAGTATTAAACTGAATATTAAGTTTTTCATTTTTTTAAAATTAAAATAAGGTGCGCCTCCAAAGCGCACCTCTTTATTAATGATTATTTTAACACATCTGTTAAAAGCCAAATTCTCGTTTCCTCAATCGGCAATGCCAAATCACCCTTCTTATTGGCTCCTTGAGTGTACAGACGTTTTACCCGGCGGATTTCAAGATGGTTGTATCCGCCATCGCCACTGTCATCGTAGTAGAAGTTATTGCTACTTTCGCTATACACGTTGTCGTTCTTATTCCATGTGGAATGGTTTGGAGTGGTTATTCCATCATTTTTTAACGGGATTGTTGCCACATAATTATACGATTCGTAACGATACGGATCGCAGTAATCATCGCCTTCATCAAACAGCATATTTATGTTTTCTACGGTAGCATATTTAAAGAAACCGGGAATCTGCCCTCCTCCGCCTTCGCAAATAGATGGATCATAGATCTGTCTGTATCCGGTTCTTTGTTCATATTTATTGGCATTAATTAACGTGCCCCAGGTGCCGTCAATATTGGCCATAGCCCGTTCGGTGCGCCCCCAGTTTCTGGAACGTCGTTTATGCCGGTCTTTCTTGGCATTGCAGTCTCTTCTTGCGCCAAGAACCTTACGCCAACAAACAAAGTAATACAGATATTCGTGTTCAGTCCACCACGAGTCTTTTTGAAGACGTGCAAATTTCTTAGTCTCTCCAAATGATTCATTAAAATCTTGTTCATCATCGAAGTCTAGATTAACAAGTGGAACGGTAACATTAATCATAACAAGCTCGCTAGCCACTCGTGCAGGCACCGGGTACTTTTCAGCACCAAACACATTCCGATAAAAGTCAGGGTCGGGGAGTGCATTAATTTGATCTACCAGCACTCCCTGATCACCATCGCCTAAATCCGGTTTTAGCAATTCTTTTAGCCCGTAATCAAACCCCGCTTCCAGAGGGGTCGGTACATTTTGTCCGGTTATTGAACTTAATGTATTTCCAATAATACTTTCGGCTGTAAGAAAAGCGCTATCTAAATAATCCGAGCCAACTTTTTGGGCATCTTTGATGGGTTCATCAATGTTCCCACGACACCAGGCAGGATCAAATACACAATAAAGTTTTACACTTCCTAAAGCCGGTAAGGCACCAATAGTAAATAAGTCACCAAAGCCATAGCGTAGACCGCCTATCCATGAAACGTCTTCGTTGATGCCTGCTTGCAGCTCTGTTTTAAAGGAATTCAGGGTAGGAGCAATATTGGTAAATCCAGACCGTGGTTCTACCGAAACGGCTGATAACCCTACGCCTTGGTGAGGCGTACCAAACGTTATGGCGGCAAAATTAACCTCAACCAGCCCGAAAGTTACCCGGTTAACTATGTTATCCAGGTCAAAAGTCTCCGGCGCAGAAGCAAGGGTCCTTGCTAAATACCCTCCAAGCACAGAGTGCCCCATAATCACCACATTTAGCGTAACCAGATTATTTCTGCTGGCAATGGTTTCCAGCTTAGATTTGAGGTCATTGGCCATTTTGGTTTTTAGGGTATTGTTATTCTGTAGAGAGCTCATTCCTGCTTGCTTTAGCTTGAAGGATTGGTCATCCAACTCAATGATTTCATCAAAGATGGTGCCTTTCCACTCATCCGGGATGGCTGTTTGCCGCCAACCATTTGAACCTATGGTGGAAATCAGTACGCCAATATTTATGGTAATTGGTTGTAGGGATGCTGCTTTTACCGGCTTTTCTGTATCACTATTGCTTGCCGCCCATACCGGCTGGACGATTACACATAGTACGTATAAAATTACGCTTAAATATTTTAATGTTTTCATGATTTTATTCCTCAAAATTTGTTGCTATTGAAATGTTTTCTCTGTTTATCACGTGCTTTTGCACTGCTTGCCATTCTCCGTTATAAGAGCCAAATACATAGGTTTCGCTGTTTTGCAGCACGGATATGTTCCTGACCAGTTTGTAGCTCATGTAGGAAACGGATTCATATCTGCCGTCTTTAAACTGCGTGGCAGACATGACGATATCACCCGTTTTCAAATCCATTTTCTGGCGGATTTGCCCGATATCAGGCTGTTCATCGCCATCAGGTTGCAATTCAAAATAGACGGTGGACCCATCCAACTGTTTGAACGAAATACCGCTTTGTCTTAGCTCTTCTAAGTTTTGAGCAATTTTCGCCGAGGCACTGGTGTCTTGCCTGTTTTCGTACAGGGAACGCCAGTATTCGTAGGCTTCATCATCTATAACCATTTTGTCTAAACTTTCACTGGTCTCCGTTCCGTCAGAATACACATAGGTTATAAGCCCATTACCAACTCGGGTACTTACTACCTGTTTGTCATCACTTCGGTCAGGCATGTCGGTTTTTACCTCACTGTAAAGGTCATCCGGCATTCCTTGTGATCTTGTGCCTTCCAGATAATCAACCTGAAGGATCATATTTCTGTCTTGATCGAATGCTACATACTCTCTGGTATGATCGTAATCGATCAGCATTTCAGTATCTTCTGATACTGACTTGGATTTAAAACCAGCCACCACATCTTCAGGCCAAAATGGAGTAAAAACCATGCTTTTTTGGTCGTATGAAATTTGAAAGCTGATATTTGGATTCAGTAGATCATCCGTGTTGTGTGAAAGATCTAACTCTGAATTTACGCTTGAGGGTTTAGAGCAACTACTGAGTACAAGTAATCCGCATAAAAGCAGACCTATAACTGAGAGACTCTTTCTTCCTCCTGTTATTGTATTACACTTGAATAATGTATTCATAGCATTTGTATATTTAAATGATTGTCGCTTTTGCGACGATTAATAATAAGCAGGTCGGTTCT
>CAXBHO010000017.1:0-44277 GCA_963975485.1 uncultured Balneola sp.
AAATCAATTATGCAGCTTGATAAAATCTCGTTTAATAGCCGTCAGGTTAATAATAGCCTTTCCATAAGATCCCGTCCATAGGACTCCTTTGGAGAAATAAATTCGGGATTGTAGATGTCAGGTAATTCGTTGACGGCTTGATATAGTTGAGAAGTCATCTCGCGGCGTATGCCCGTGCCGAAGGCATCCCTTTGGGGAGATCTGGATTGAAATATTTGCTTCGATTTCATTATAAGGGGAATCTTTTAATAGCCAATCAAAAGTAGAATCTCCCGGGAGGTAGAATCTCATCCCATAAATCTTTTAAGTCAGGATTCACTGTTCGTATCAAATTCATTTTCCATTCTCTCTTCCATTTTTTAATTTGTTTCTCTCTTCTAATAGCTTCGTACATGTTTTGGTGCACTTCGTAATACATCAAAAAGTGAGTTCGGTACTTTGTAGAAAATAAAGAGCCTTCACTCTTTTTGTGATTGAATGTTCTGTTTAATAAATCACCGGACACACCTGTATATAGAACGGATCTTCTGGAATTGGATAAGATATATACATAACCTTCTTTCATACCCAAGTAAGACCATCTCAAAGCAATTCCTTACAAAAAAATTTCAGCCGTAAATAAAGGTTATCGGCTTCAATACATATCCAGATTCCTCCATAGGAATGCCTTTGGCGCTGCCTTCGCAGGAATGACGTTGTTCGAGTGCTTTAATATTTAAAAAACTACTGGTCATCGAATTATATAACATCTACAGGGATGACCCACTTGTTAAAAAACTGAAAAACTTCACCGAATTATCTAACATCTACAACTCAGAGCCTGCCTGCACGTAGCCGTTTCGGCAAAGGCAGGCGGAGCGAGGAGCCTGCACAAAAGCTGAGCTATTTCGTAGCAGTGTGGATTCTTCTCCGCCAGCTGGCGGATCTGAATGACAAACTCTTTATCCAATAACTTTAAGAATCTGCCAAGGACATCACTTTATGGGAACTCAGGTCTTTAGATAGATACAGGAGCAATTAAGCTGCTTTTTTTAGTGCACCAACTCTGTTCCAATGTAAAATAACGAAGAAAAGCACTGCTAATAATTCGGCGATTCGACCATAAAGGGCGAGGAAGTTCATCTGCTCGCCAGCGTTTGATACCAAGACCATCCAAATTCCGGTATTTAAGAAAACGGGCATTAGTAATGCTAATGCAGAACTGCCTCTATCTTTAGAAATCAAGTAACGGGGCAGAATCCAGTAAGCTGTTCCCAGTGTAAATTGGATAATCCATCCAAAAATAAGGAGTTCGATATGTACCGGCAGCAATAACATCAATTCGGGTGAAATTAAAATCGCTTTATTAATGAGTAACAGAACACCGAGCGTTATTCCCATCAGCAAATAGACTAATGAAAGCCGAATCATCCATACTGAAACGCTAGGCATTATTGACTCCCTGTTTTATTTTTAATGCGTTTCTTTTTGCCTTTCACCCGTGGCCATATCTCTATGACATAACTGAGTACAGCCACCAATTGCACCACGGCAGAAATTACCAAAAGTACTTTCCAAATTCTGAGTTCAGAGAGATAAATTAACGGCTCAGCGATTACTCTCAGCCATAAACCAATGTTGAGAAAAATAAAAGCCAGCCATGCCCATTTCTGATTTCCAAAGCTTTCTTCCCTAATCCTTCCCGGAAACATCCACATAGAAACGCCCATTATTATTTGCGTAATCCAACCCAGCATAAGCGTATGCCAAAACAATGGAAATAGTGAAGGTATTGCTACTGCATCTATCTGAAATAAAAGCGCTGCAATCAATGAAAAAACAAAGAAGATCAAACCAGCTTTTAAAAATAATCGTGTAATTAATGGCATAGAATACTTCCGTTAACTGGTTTAATTTCTAATTGTGTTTATTTTTTTCCATAACAGAGACATTGAAAGAGTCGGTAAAATTGCACTTATTGTCAAAACCGGATAGATCCAATATCCTTTCAAAGACGGTGGCCAAAAATTTGTGAGCAAAATTAAGCTCATTAATACGATGCTTATGGAGATGAAAACGGCATTAATATATTTTTTGTATATAGCACAATCTCGACAGATATACACAATCATTCCGGTTGTAAATGCACCAAGTAATAATACATGAAGATATAAAATACGAATACCTTGATCTGACATCCACAGCTCGGGTGGAGAAATTGAAGCTACAATTTGCATTACTGCTTTGATAGCAAGAAACGATAGCGGCCATGCCCAAAATAGCTTCAATGCTTTGTCTTTTTTTACTGAAGAATAAATAAATGTCAAGATCGATATACCTATCATAATTCCTCCTAATCGTGTAGCAAATAACAGCTGAGCATTTATGAATGAGGCTGAAATTCCATAAGAGAAAGTAAGAGGTGCTCCAAAAGCAATTAGTGCTACCAGAATATTTGGCGACACCAGATAATCGGCTCTTTTAACTTCTAATCTTTTCGCTATAAACCCAAGTAAACTCAAAACTATCCATCCCTCAGTAAAAGTAGAAAGGAAAAAATGTGTAAGTGCTTTTAGCAGCAGTGGCTCTCCTAAATGTAACAGTCCCGAAAGTCCTACGCTCCAAGCTCCCAATGATGACACAAAAAGCATTACGAGTGCACTTTCATACCAAATATTTCTTTTATCAGCAGGTGTTCCGGCACGGTGAATTAAGTAACCTGCCATAAATATATACCACCCTATCATTACAAATCCCGAAAGGATGGCAGATACCGGAATTCCAGCACCTCCTATTAAAACGGTCTTATATCCCCATAAGAAAAAGGACACGAATGATAACAACCCAAAACCTATTATTATCCAAAATGATAGTTCAATTAATCGTTTACTTAAAACTGAATACTGCCCGGAAATAATTTCGGTGTATATAAAATACAGGGGAAGGAAAGATGCCCATCCAAAAAACATAAGATGGGAATGTGCATGACGAATATTTATAAGATCCCAGCCTGCCGGCAATGCTATTACGAAACCAAGGCGGTATAAAAATCCGGTAAGCCCGGCTATAACGAAACATAAAAACGCCCACTGCCAAAAAACAGAACCTTTGTCCCGTAAGTTGTTCATTATCTGTTTGCTGTCTTTTTATTCCCTTATTGTAATTTTATGCAGGAATCAGACGGGAAGAGCTTCTGCTTTTAGTTCCAGCTGCTCAAAAGCACTTTTTAACCGCTTTCTCTGCACAGGTATGGCTTCAGACAAAGAACTTAAATTTTCATCTTTATAAGCCTGCCCTTTTGAAATTTCCAAACAAAGTTCCATGCCTTCTTCAAGATTATTCCTGAACCGGCTTAATTTTTTAAATTCATTGGCCGGATTTTCCGTTTGATGAACCAATTCCCCGAAATAATCCACATACATTTCCAATTCTTTGGCAAACATGTGTGGCCGTAAAGGTGATACCAGTGAGGATATTTTTCCATATATATGATCCACCATTTCCCTAAGGGTATATGTATCATTGAACCACGCAATATTGGGTCCCGGACATATCGCCTGTGGAGCTCGGTTCGGCTTCAAAATTCCCAAGGTAATCAGAGCTCCGTTACCTAAATGGTCGCACAGGCAAGCTTTATCCAGCACTTTCTCCCGCTGTTGCGTCTTTTTTTCTTCTGATTCATCACTGTGATTAATTTGATCAATTTTCAGAAGCTGATATTGAGAAGAAGCCGTGCAAATTGGATTTTCGGTAAACTCCGTATTGGATTCCAGAAACCCTTTTGGACAAGGAGAACCCGGTTTTCCTTTTTCAATACGTTCTTGATGCCATTGAGACGAACCGGAATTCCGGATGTTATTAAATGGAACCCCAAGAGGAGAAACTCCGCTCAGGTACAAATCGTCCTCCTTCGCTTGTTTCAATAAATGTAAGGTAGGTTCATCAACGGCGGTAGCTTCAGGCACCATTAGGAAAGGGCTTCCCCAACCGGTTGCGTCCATTTCAAAATCATGAAGCAGGCGCTGTGCTTCCCCACTGGTTCCAATACCTCCCTGAACGGTAATACGCGGTGGATTCACAGGCCATTCAACATCAAAACCTGTTTCGCGCTCATCACTGTAAAATTTCTCGATCAGCGGATGAATGGAAGCGCTCAGGGTCTCTTTTTTCTCGCGAAATTCTTTCAACAAGGAGGGTAGCAGATATCCATCGGATGCAAAGGCGTGCCCTCCACAATTCAAGCCGGATTCAATCCTATATTCAAATACTTCTAATCCCTTTTTGGCCAAATACTTTCCTTGAATAAGTGCCGATCGGAAATCACTAACCTTCAGAATAATCTTTTTCTTGATTTGTCCTTTTATATCCCGATAAAAATCTTCAAAATCAGCCAGATAATTATATAAGCGAGGATTAAATCCCGCAGAAAGAACCAAGCTGGAAGAAAGTTTACTTCGTGCAAATCCCCTAAGAGCTGCGCTTCCATCGCTATATTCAGCCGACATGGGCTGGTTGCTCTTTGGAAAACTAAATCCGTCCACTTTCGACATGATATTTACATCAATAGACCCTGGTTTCATCTCTTCAGTGATTTCGGAAGCAAAAGCCTCTCGGATAGACCCCGAAGCCATCTTCAAAAGCTCCTGATACTTTTCTTTGAGTTCAGCCGTAGAAGGCAACATTTCAAAATACTTACCCTTCTCATTATTTTCGAAGAAGGGCTGAGTTTTGATCTCCTCAAATTTACGGTTCACAATTTCCTGAACAAGATCCAGATAGGCTGTGATGCGTAAAGCTCGGCCATCTTCGGCATTTCTCCGAATACTTTCGTAAGGAAGTGCGAAGAGGGTTGCATAGTGCTTTCGGATGCGTTCTATCAATAGGTCATCCACTATGGAAATAACGGAGTTGATACCATAAGGAGCTACGCGTATAGGAGAATCTATAGAGTGACCGGTTCCCATTACAGGAATAGAGAAAGTATGAAGTGTTTGCATCAAAGTATTCATCTTGCTGTAATATATTTTATCATGTTAAATTTTCCTTAATTAAATAGAAATAGAATAAGAGGAAATTTTGAAGGATGAATTAAAATAGTATTGGTTCAATATTTAGTTAAAAAGGAGTAACTAATAACCACTCCTTTTAAACTCATTAATTTAATCGTTGCTCCAACTCCAATGCTTTTGGAAACAGAATGTTATTCTCGAGGTGAACGTGTTTATGCAAATCCTTTTGAAATCCTTCCAAATTTTGAAACAATACTCTATAGGATGCGCAAGCACTTTCCGGCGGTGTAAAATTGTTAGTAAGAGATTCGATCTCTGCCATCAATTCACCTGCTTTTTCATGCTCTGATTCGAGTATTTCCAAAAGCGTTTGTTTTACTACCCCCGCTTTCTGTTGTTGTACCAACCCTTTTATCTGTGGAAACAAATCTGTTTCCTCTTTTTCCAGATGATCTACTAACTCGTAACTAAGCAGCTTCACTTTCTCCAGAATATCTAAAAGCTCAGGATGACTTTCACCGTGAACTCTAGCTACTTTTTCGGCATAGAAGTTTAGCTCCGGTAACATCTTTCGAACAAAGCTATGGTGATTCTGAATAATATAATCTGCAAGAAAATCTAAACCCCAGTCATTGTAATTGTGCTGGTCGGCACTTGGCTGAGATAAAGTGCTAAGATCTTGCAAGACCTCATCCATTTCAATGTTCTTAGCTTTACATACACTGGCAAGAGTTTTCTTACCTCCGCAACAAAAATCCAGACCTTTTGCTCTGAATATTTGTGCCGCTCGATAATCATCGGCTACTATTTGACCTACTGTTTGTTGTGATAAATCTTTCATTTTTTGCTTAATTTTAAAATCATAAGATCATTTTATCTTATTTATATGAATTTTGTATGAATTTTGTATGAATTATATTAAACTTTCAATTCCAATTAAAATTACCGCCCGCCATCAATCTAAATTTGTTCTCCTTCCCCTCTTTTGCAAGCTGGTCTAGAGTAGTTCGATCCAACATTCCTTGTATGGAAGCCCGTGCAACAACCCAGCTCTCATGGATTGGACAAGGAGTTTCTGACCCACAACCAGGCAATCCCAGAGCACATTGGGTGAATAATTCAGGTCCATCGATAGCAATTACCATATCTAACAAAGTAGCTTCTCTTCCCTTTTTTGTTAATCGAATTCCGCCATTAGGTCCTTTATAGGATTCCATGAATGCTTCTGCAGTAAGCTGTTGTAAAATCTTAGTTAAAAAATGAAATGAGATTTCCAGATTTGCACTCATTCCTTTGATAGAAATAAATTCTCCTTCACTTTTTGATGCAAGATAAATGGAAGCTCTCAACCCGTACACACAAGACTTTGATAATAACATACAATTCTATTTAAGAGTTATTTGTCTTAAAATAAACAGAAATAAAATAGGAATACAATTCTTTTTTTGGTCACCCTATAATCTTCAGCGTAAAAAAGATTCGTGATAGCGTTGACTTATCCCGAAGGGATTCCCTTGGAGAAACTAAAAGTCAGGAATTCTCTGACTTTCATTAAGGATCAATTTCTTCCTGCTGAGAGTTCCGAACCTCTGAATCTGTTGATCAAGCCATTTCCAAACTTTTCCAGAGTTGAATAAGAGATAGTTCTTGAATTTGAGAAGGCATAACTCTGGAAGGAGTTATATTAAGGATCAATTTCTTCCTGCTCATTAATCGCTGCGGAATTGCCCTAGGCATCTGCCAACCAGCGGCAAAGTCCTGGCTTGAGACTTTTCTATGCTTATGAAGCTCTGGTTCTTGATCTCTCATCCACCTAATTCCTCCATCCACTAAGCTATAATTGCTTTTATTGATTCCCCAAATCGTATCTTGTCGAATAAATTTATGTTTGCAACCAAAGAGTTAGGTATAGATATTTCTGATGCTTAAAACTTAGTAGTGGAAGTATAGATATAGTTTTTATACATGAATAAATTTAGTTAAATAAATACAGGGTGAATAATCACGAATAATAAAATTAGTTTATTCTGAACTGACTCATTAATCATAAATAATTCATTATTTTATAGCATGATTATGACCAAGAAAGAAATAGCAAACTGTACTAACTCCTTGATGAGCTTTGCTTTTTTAGTACTCTGTTTTTTGTTGGTTTTCACATCCTCAGCTTTATCACAAGTAAGCTTCCAAGTAACCAACTATAACTTTAGGGAAGCAGGTGCCGGTAACCAAAATTGGGATATAGTAAGCGATGGCACAGAGCAAATTCTCGTTGCCAATAATTTAGGATTATTAGTTCTAAAAAATACAGACGTTCAATTCTTTCAATTGCCTAAACGTACTGTATTTAGATCAGTAGCCTTTATAAACGGGAAAATTTTCACAGGTTCCTTTGAAGATTTTGGATACTGGGAAGCTAACGATTCCGGAGATTTAGAATATTCGTCATTAACCGGAATGCTAGAAGATCCTGATATGAATAATGATGAAATATGGAAAATTGTAGCTCATAAGGGGACCGTATATTTTCACAGCTTTGGGTCCATTTATGCTTATGATGGCAAAAGGGTTTTCCGACTTAAAAAGGAAGGCTCATACATGTTTCCTTATCGCGTGAATGAACAAATCTATATACAAAAAGTACAAGACAGCTTGTTTACATTATCGGAAAATAAGTTTACAGCTGTACCTGGTAGCGACTTTCTAAGCAATGATGAAGTCAAATCAATCATCGAACTTGAAGACAACAATCTCTTGATTGGCTCTTCAAACGGGCTCTATGTATATAGTGGAAATAGTTTTCATGAATGGAAAGCCGAAAGAAAAGATGAAGTTATTCGAAATAATATTAATGCCATGGTACGCACACGCGATAAGATTGTGATAGGTACAATTTTGAACGGGCTTTACATATACGATCTAAATTCTAATTTACTGAAAAATATTAGTACGGAAAGCCAATTACAAAATAATACGATCCTTTCACTCGCTGTTGATCCGTTCGACAACCTATGGGTAGGTATGGATAAAGGACTTGCATATATTGCTTTTGATACTCCTGTAAATTCTTATCGTGATGCTTTGCATGATATTGGAAGCGTGTATGCCGCTTCGTTACATCGGAATGATCTCTATGTTGGTACTAATCAAGGAATTTATAAGTTTCAAATAGACAAAAATGGTAAGTTTTATAATCAAACATTATTATCGGGTTCTCAAGGACAAGTTTGGTTTTTAAAAGAATTTGACGGGTTTCTTTATGCTGGACTTAATGATGGTACTTACGTGATAAAAAACGGTAAATTAATAAAAGTAAGTTCAACATTTGGAGGATATAACCTAAAAGCCTACACCCGCAATAAATCAGAACTTTTGTTACAAAGTAGCTATAGCGACATTGTAGTATATGAAAAGAAGCAGGCTCTTTGGCGGCAAGCATATACTTTTTCGGGATTTTCCAGCCCTGCAAAATTCTTGGAATTTGACCCCACAGGGAATATTTGGCTTGGCCATACAGTTAGAGGGATTTTTCGCCTGCAACCTAATATTAAGTTTAATAATATAGAGAATGTTGACACCATTGGTACTTCTTATGGCTTACCTAGTGAAAGCAACAGGGTATTTAAAGTTAATAACAGAATTATAACTTCTGTTGGTGACACTCTGTATCAGTGGAATGAAATAGATGCTCTTTTTGAGCCTTACACCGTGCTTGACGAGTATTTTACTGAAAAGGGTTCTGTCTCAAATATTATACCCACCGGCAATCAGAAATATTGGGTTATCAAACAAAATGAACTCATTCTTTTTGAAATCCATTTCAATTCAATACGTGTACTGTATCGAATACTACCGGAAATGTACGACTTTCAACTTGTAGAAGATTATGAAACAGTAATACCCTTAAATGAAGACCTGCATCTTATTTGTTTAGAAAATGGTTTTGCAATTTTAAATTTAAAACAGGTTAATTCTTCAAAATATCCTGAGCCAAAGGTGCAACTTCAAGCCATTGAAACAACTAATTTAAATGAAAAAAAATCCCGCTATCGTATAACTGATACATCTGCTATCAGTTTTCCCTACTCAGAAAATACTATTAACTTTGAGTGGACTAACTCACAGGTAGTTGGGAATCGTGCTTTTTTTCAGTATAAACTTGAGGGCTTGGATACAAGATGGAGTAGATGGAGTTCTAATACTGAGACAAGCTATCTTCGCCTTCCATCGGGAACGTACACATTCCTGATTCGCTCTATTGGTACAAGTGGGGTTTTAACTGAAACCGTGCCTTTCAGTTTTAGGGTTAAGAAACCGTGGTATTTTTCAGCAGGAGCTTATTTTATTTATGCGGTGCTCATTATTTCTTTTCTTCTGATGATCCGGCTATATATTTCCAGAAAGCGTTGGAAGAAACTTGGAAGAGATCTGGAAAAACGTCATAAAAAGATGGCACATGATAGAGATAAAGCTGAAAAAAAAATAATACAGCTGACTAATGAAAAGCTTAAAGCAGAAATCGAACATAAATCAGCTCAGTTAGCATCAAATACTATGGCTATTATGCGTAAAAATAATCTGTTGAGTTCGATTAAAGAAGAGCTTGAAAAACAGAAAGAGGAATTGGGAAATAGTATGCCCAAAAAATACTTTAATAAAATCAACAATCTAATTGGTAATGGTATTGAAGACGAACATGAATGGGAAATTTTTGAACAACTTTACGATCAGGCTCACGGAGATTTCTTTAAGCGATTTAAAGAAAAATATCCACAAGTAACACCAAGTGATCTTAGGCTATGCGCTTATCTGAGGATGAATCTTTCTTCAAAGGAAATCGCTCCATTGTTAAATATTTCAATTCGCGGGGTGGAAGAACGAAGATACAGGCTTCGAAAAAGGTTAGATATTTCTACAGATACCAATTTAAATGAACTCATTATGACTTTTTGACCTCACAAGTTCTTTTTTGATTCTCTCCCATAATTGATTTTTCTTGCTACTCAAGGCTGAACTCCGCTGATTGAGTATCTACTGAATTTCCACCTATAAAGAGGATGAAGTCTCCCGGTTCTGAACCATAAGACATATCAATCCTGTAAAAAGAAAGTTCATCATTAGTAATGGTAAATGTTACAGATTTTGATTCACCGGCATCTAAATAAATTTTCTTAAAAGCTTTTAGCTCTTTTACCGGTCTTGATACCGAAGCAACTTTGTCTTTTAAATAAAGCTGAATAACTTCTTCGCCTCCAAATTCCCCTGTATTTCTAACTTCAATTTTAACTTTGATAGTATCGGTACTAGTCATCAGGTTAGAAGAGAGATTAATCGCGCCATAATCAAAAGTAGTGTAGCTCAATCCATATCCGAATGGATATAGCGGGTCGTTGGATATGTCCAGATATTTGGATGTGTATTTATTGTCAGCTTCAAAAGGTCTTCCCGTGTTTTTCATATTATAATGAATGGGAATTTGCCCAACATGTCGAGGGAATGTCATTGGAAGCTTCCCTGAAGGATTATAGTCCCCAACCAGTACATCTGCAATCGCATTTCCTGCGGTAGTACCTAAAAACCAGGTTTCTAAAATGGCCGCAATATTTTCATCTAACCAATTTATTGTTAGTGGCCGACCATTCATTAAAACAGCAACTGTTGGTTTATTCAGTTTATGAATTTCTTTTGCCAGATCTTCTTGTACACCGGGTAGGCCAATATTTACTTTACTTGCGGCTTCTCCGGTCATCCAATATGCTTCTCCCAAAGCTAAAATTACTACATCGGCTCTTTGGGCAACTCTAACTGCTTCAGCAAACATTGACTTGTTTTCCCCATCAATTTCTGCGCCTTTTGCATAAATAATATTTGCATTAGGAAGTTTATTTTTAAGACCCTGAAGAAGCGTTACTGATTTAGACCAATCACCCGCTGCTGACCAACTTCCGATGAGATCGCGCTGATTATCTGCCATTGGGCCAATAACGGCGATTGTTTTAACAGATTTATTAATGGGTAAAGTCTGATTTTCATTCTTTAAAAGTACCATTGATCTTTGAGCCATTTCACGAGCCGTCCGGATATTTTCCGGCTTCATACTTTCTTTTTTTTCCCTTTCTACTGAACTATATCTGTATGGATCTTCAAACAAACCTAATTTAAATTTTACTCTTAAAATGTTTGACACAGCTTCATCTATTTGGCTCTCGCTAACTTTGCCCTGTTCTACTAAATCGGAAAGTGTTTTTTGATAGAACCCGTCCTGCATACTCATATCTACCCCTGCATCAAGAGCAAGTTTACTGGCTTCTTCTTCCTTTGCTGCCACACCATGATAGAGTAATTCCATGATCGCCGTATAATCCGAAACCACAAATCCGTTAAAATTCCACTCATCACGAAGAATATCAGTAAAAAGAAATTTATTGGCTGTTGCGGGTATTCCATTTAAGGTATTAAAAGCAGTCATAACTGAAACAGCTCCTGCATCTAAGGAAGCTTTAAAAGGCGGTAGATATATTTCTCTAAGCTCTCTTTCAGACATATCTACGGTATTATAATCACGACCTGCTTTAGCGGCTCCGTATGCTGCAAAATGTTTAGCCGTTGCAGCAAGAGTATTCACTGCACCCAAATCATCACCTTGAAAACCTCTAACTCTGGCAGCGCCGATTTCCGAACCTAGAAAAGTATCTTCTCCACTGCCTTCTACTACTCTGCCCCATCTGGGATCTCTGGCGATATCAACCATTGGCGCAAACGTCCAATGTAAACCTTCCGAACTTGCTTCACGCGCTGCCACTTCTGTTGAAGCTTGTATCATCTTTAAATCCCAACTGGAAGCTTCTGCAATTGGAACAGGAAAAATGGTACGATGCCCGTGAATGACATCATATCCAAATAATAATGGAATTCCCAGCCTGGTTTCATTTACGGCCATTTCTTGTAATGATCGGGTATATGCTGCTCCATACGCATTGAAAATTGCACCTACATTGCCTGACTGAATATCTTTCTTGTACTCAGGTCTTATAAATGCTCCGGTTTGATCCATATCACTTGTATATAGCGTCATTTGTCCGATTTTTTCGTCCAAAGTCATAATTGATAACAATGAATCTATCTGCTTTTCATATTGAGAATCTTTTCCATTTTTGGATGAAAATTCACTGCACGCATTTAACAAAAGAATGAATGAAAGTAGTCCCAAATATAATTTCTTCATAATAAGTAGTATTTATTGATTTGAAATGGTAAAACCAAGCGTATCTATGGCCGTTTGTATTTCAGGTGCCGACATAAATAAATCCCAGATTAATCCCGAACGATGATTTTCAATCATCACTATAATTGGCCCCTGATCTATTGCTAAAAATGAATTCGCCCACCAGCTTTCTGTAGGATTAAAAGCATCGTAAAATCCATATTCCCCCCAAAGTTTATCCCCAAGCTTGTAATAGAAATGGCGAAGCGCCTCCATTGATTCCGTTGGGGTGTATGGCATAGAGGATAATGCTGCGGTAGGAGTAAGTGTTCCGTTATCTCTCGTTGGTTCATGCGCACTGTATCCGCCCGGTTCATCACTTGCTGTTAACCCCCAGCTTTGTGCGCTATAGCCTACAAAATTATTTGGATTAACTACACTGTGTTCTCTGTTAATTAATGTATGATTACGATTTTGAGTAAAGTAGTTTGTATAAGTATCTGACAGGTTTCGGGGATCTAATCCCATAAAAGAATAGTGTGCAAAAAATAAAGGCCCACCGAAATCATATCCAAGCGGCAATGTAATTCCATAAAAAGTATTGCCATTTTGAATACCGCCTGAACGTGCCCAGCCTATATTATAAACATCGTTATTTATGGCATAATTTTGAGAGGAGGCCGCTAATAAATAAACAATTAAAGCTTCATTATAACCTCTAATCGGCAAATTCATTTCCCAATTAAAATTAGGAGACCAATGCCAATACAAAACATTTTCACCATTTTTGGTGAACCAGTTCCATTCAATACCATTAAGGAGTGTATTTATTTCATCAATCAAATTACTTTCATTTGGTATATTTGCATCCAAATATTCCCTAACTGTTATTAATGCTTGTGCCATAAATGCGGTTTCTACCAAATCGGCACCGTTGTCTTTAGTACTAAACGGAATTACATTACCCGTTGAACCATTCATCCAATGCGGCCAAACTCCATGAAAACGATCCGCATTCCCTAAAAAATCTATAACTTTTGCCAAGCGTTCTATCCCTTCCGTACGAGTAATAAAGCCTCTATGGATTCCAACTATTATAGATTGTAAACCAAAACCACTACCACCAATGGTTACTGTTTCTCCGGAAGTATTTCTTTCTCTGGCTAATCCGCTTACAGGATGTGCAAAATCCCAAAAATATTTGAAGGTTTGTTCCTGTACTTTAGTAAGTAGCTCTTCATCAGAAATCTGCGGAAATTTTAATGTCGAGTCCAATCCCGTTTGAATTACTGTTTCATATCCATCAAACTCAAACCCGTTGGCAGCAGTTAGTTCATCATCAATTCTAAGGGTATAAAACCGATAGTAGTCAAAGGATTCTTCGTTTGAAATGGTCACCGTTTTACCATCATTTGATAGTAAATAGCTTGTTGTAGCAGATGGGCTTAATGAGAAATAAGACTCATAATTTTCTTCGTTTAGGGCTTCTGAGAATGTAATTTCAAAAGTAATATCATTATAAGCTATCTCCCTAGCCGCACTAAACCTTGATAAGCTTTTGTCATTTACAGTTGCAGATACTAAGGATATTTCCCCATTCTCAGTCTCAAATGTATATGATATACCCAGGAAAGAAGCACCTTCCCGCGATTTCAAATTTTCCAAAATTGAAAATTCATAAGTCGTATTTCTTATAAGTAAATCTTCAGGTTTAACTTTCACTATTGAGCCATTTTCTTCGAAAGAAATAGCTAATGGTATTGATCCTTCTTCTGTTGATTGTTTTAATTCAAAACTCGCTTTGGCAGTTGTTGTATCAACAGGATTAGAAAACCTGATTGAGAAAACGGCATCTATTGCTATTACAGAAACCTGATCAACAGTTAATGTGGTGTTATCAGCTTTTACAGTGAGTAATTGAAATACTTCGGGATCACCAGTGTTATTGCCTGATTTACATCCGGTTAGTAAAAACAAAACGAATAATAAATAGATTATATTTCTAAAAAATATCATAAAATATGAATACGCTAAACTAAGAATATTAATTAATTTGTAAACTAAGTATTCTTGAAATTTTAATGGATAAAAAAAGAGGTGATATTCCACACCTCTTAGATAAGTTTTAAGCTTCTTTAATTTTCTGAAGCGTACATTAACTGAATTTCAGTTTCTGTTAATACTTTTTGATAAATCTTGATATCATCAAGTTGCCCCTTAAAGTGATTTGCTGTTGGAATGTCATATCCACCCCAAGGTTCATTATCCCACATAGTTCCGGCACGGGAATGTACAAAACCAAAAGCTAATTCGTTAACTACATCGGGTTCTTGGCCTGCGTATGTTAAACCAACAACAGTCGTCTTATCATCACCTTCTGGCCATAAATCAAAGTCAAAGCTTTTCATCAACTCACCGTTATAGTAAAGTTTTCCGCTTTTCTCCGTTGAGGAATAAACATAAGTTACATGAGTCCAATTGTCCTTTAAATAACCTTCCATTTCAGAGGCGGATAAACTTTTTGCAAAGTCCCAACCTTGCCATCCTCCATTACTAGCATCAGTTGCTTCAACAGGAAACCACATATCTTCAGCTCCACTTTCGCCGGTTGCACTTGGCCCAAATTCGTATTGTATAGCAAACTTAGCGAAGTCGTAAGCGCCTCCTATTTCAAATTGTAATCCAAAGAAAGCACCTAATCCCATCACAAAATGGCCGGCAGGATTTCCATTTGCATCTACATGACCATCTGAGTTTGTTTTAACCCAAAAGCTAAGTGAAAAGTCATTAGTATTTATTAGAGCATCAGCACCTGGAATTTCGATAATACTCGTATTTCCATTGAACGTAGCAGCTTTGCCAGCTTCAGCATTTCTACTTGCGGTATAGGTAATATCCACAACGCCATTTGCTGTAGGGTTGTAACTACCGGCTACATCATCGGCGGTATCTTCGAATGTCCAGTTTGCGATCATTCCGGTTGGGGCAAAATTACCAGCTGTTGTAAATGTTCTGGAGGTTTGTCCTATCGGCTGATCATCTGTATTTTGTAATCCGGCTTTTAATTCAAAAAGATAGAGTATACCGGTTCCCAACTCTGTTGTTGGTGTAATGGTTAGGGTAGGCCCTGTTACAGAAATATTTAATTCTACATTAGCGTCGTCGTAATCTTGCGTTAATACTATATTGCTGGAATTTGCTGTTTCCGCTTTAATGTCAGAATTAAATGTAATTGTAATACTGGCATCGGTGGCTACATCGCTTGGCGAAGTTGCACCATTAAGGTCTGAGCCACCCACCATAATTGTTTCTATAGACAGATCTTTCGGACCGCTGTCGTTGCCGCCACATGCCTGAAACATTACAGCTAAAGCAGCAAATACTGCCACAAGTTTAAATGTATGTTTATAAGTTTTCATAATTCTTGAGTTTTGATTTAGGGTTAATTTAATTACTAAAGTTTAATTCCAGTTGCTATTCTGAATGAGTGATCCCTGCGAAAGATCAATTTCACTTTGAGGGATTGGTAAAAATTCATGTTTTCCTTCTATAAAGCCGAGCGGACCTAAAACATCACTTGCTCTACCTGTTCTTACAAGGTCCCAAAAACGATGGCCTTCCAAGGCTAATTCTACTCTGCGTTCTTGAAAAATAATATCTCGTAACAGATCTTTATCCATCTCAACAATATCAGGGAGAATAGTTGCATTACCTTCTCTTGCACGTTCACGAACTTTATTTAGATGTATTAGAGCCATTCCCTGTTTATCATTTTCATTGAGGGCTTCTGCTGCCATTAATAGTACATCAGCATAACGAATTAATCGTCTGTTGTGTCCAAATTGAGTCTCTGTTGAAGTTCCCGGAATCCATACTTTTCTGTTATAGCTTTCAATTTCTATAACATTTCCCATTCCATCTTTAGTTTGATCGGGAGTTTGGCTATCGCCCTGAATGGTAATTCCGTCAATCACATCACCGAGTTCTATAATTGTTCCTTCTTCTCTGGGGTCATCCGTTTCAAATGCATCTCTTAGAGAAATTGTAGGACGATTGAATCCCCAACCCCGGTTTGGAGTTCCCCGAACTCCTTGTGTATTTGCATATTGATTTCCTCCGGCTCCTCCAGTAGCTGCGGCTCCTATTTCAAATACTGATTCTACACCGTGCTCTCCGTTTTGGCCATTGGCATCTGTAAATACAGGCTCTAAATCGTATTCGTATTCAATTGAATTGATTACAGCTAACGCATATGTTTCTGCATTCTCAAAGTCGCTGCGATACAAGTACATTCGTGCCAATAATGCATTAGCAGCTCCGCTTGTAGCTCTCCCAAGATCGTTTGTACCGTACTCGCTCTTCACCGGAAGATTTGTAGCAGCAAATTCCAGATCTTCGATAATTACTTCATATATATCTTCAACCGGTGATTTCGGAATCTTAAGATCTGGCTCTGAAGTTGTTACTAAAGGTACTTCTCCAAATGCTCTTACAAGATCAAAGTAGAATAAACCTCTAAGAAAACTTACTTCAGCTATATATCGTGTTTTTAAGCCTTCATCCATGGTTATTGAGGGAATGCTTTCTGTTACAATATTTGCACGCCTTATTCCTTGATAAAGAACATTCCACCAACGATCTAAACCATCTTGAGTTGGAGAATGAGTAAAATCTTCGTACGGTCCAACTGTGCTTGAACCATCATTTGGTGAACTTCCTTTTAAAGCATCGTCAGACATAAAATCTAAAATTGGAAAACCACCACTATGATAGTGCCAATCTCTTAACGAAGAATAAACAGCATTAGTAGCTTGCAACGCATCTTCCGGATTTGTTGGAAATGCCTCCTGAGTTAATTCCCCTTGAGGACTCACATCCAGAAATCCATCACATGCTGAAAAGAAGATGAATAATGTAATTGTAAGTATTGTCTTAATTGTCTTCATTATTAGCCTCAAAATGTTGTATTAAAACCTGCTAAAATCATTCTCGGAATCGGGTATATCCCTGCGTCAATTCCGTTTGCAATCACATTACCGCTCCCTATCTCCGGGGTGTATCCGCTATATTTTGTCCAGGTTAATAGATTATTTCCCTTTACGTAAATTCTCGCTCCAGACATTCCTAAACGCTCTAAAAATCTTGGCGGAAGGCTGTATCCTATTATTAAACTTCTAAGTCTTAAATAACTCCCGTCTTCAATAAACCTGTCAGATGGCAGGAAATTATATCCTCCAAAGGAAGGTCTCGGCTCAGTATTGCTGGTTCCCTCTCCTGTCCAGCGATCAAAAACATGTTGCTCAAAATTATAAGGATCAGGTCGTACTACATTCTTGCCATTAAATATTTCGTTTCCGTATTGTCCCTGAAATCCTACCGACATATCCCAACTTCTGTAATTGAGGTCAAATGAAAATCCATACACAAAATCCGGAATCGGGGAACCAATAGTAGTTCTGTCATCCCCATTCAGTTGTCCGTCACCGTTGGTATCTACAAATCTCAGGTCTCCAACACCGGCTTGGGACAAACTTGGATAATCATCCAGCTCTTGTTGATTTTGGAAAATTCCATCTGTTACATAACCGTAAAATGCTCCAATTGAACTTCCCTTTTTGGATTGGGTAACAGATTGACCGTTGGCTAAGAATCCTCCAATCAGTAAAGAATCAACACCGCTATTTCCTCCAATTGATTGTATTTCATTGTAGATGGTATTGCCTACAACATTCACGCCATATCCTAACTGACCAACATTATCGCGCCAGTCAATAGAGAATTCAAATCCTGTATTTTTAACAGTAGCAGCGTTAAAGAGTGTTCGCTGGCCTTGTCCGTTTCCGAGATGTCCGGGTGTTGAAAGCGGAACTAAAATATCCTCAGTAAGTCTGTTATAATAATCAAGCTCAATGAGTAATCGCTCTTCCAGTACACCAATTTCCATTCCTACATCGGTTTGGGTGGTTGTTTCCCATTTCAAATTAGAATTACCGGATACTCCGTAAGTAGCTGCATTAAATATTGCATCAGGGTTGCCGAACACGGAAAACAGTCCTGAATTAATAGTAGAGAACCGCCCTAAATAGTTAATTTTTTCATTTCCAAGAATACCATAACTTGCTCTCAGCTTCAAGTTATCAATCAATTCAACCGACTCCATAAAAGATTCGCGATCAATATTCCAACCTAACGCTAGTGACGGAAAATATCCCCAGCGGTTGCCTTTTGCGAACTTGGACGATCCATCCGCACGAAAAGTAACCGTAGCTAAATATTTATTGTCGTAAGAGTAAACCACTCTTCCCAAATATGATACTAAGTTGTAGTACTGGTTAGCATCTACCCCGTTAAATATCGAATTAAGTGTATTGATATTATTTGCTTCATCGATAATATATCCGGGACGGATGTATCTGAAGTCTTCTCCTTCTCGAATAACATTTTGTCCTGAAAGCCTTAGCAATTCTGAGCGTGTTTGTTGAAGCGTTAAACCAACAACAGCGTTAATCTGATTTTTGTCAAAATCTTGTATATAGTTGGCTGTATTCTCCCAAAGCCATGTATAATTAACACCTTCAGCCTTAAAAAGATCATTGAACTTATTATTTTGTTGAGATGCTGTTCCATCGGGATTGAAAACCGTGAATGCATTGGTAAAGTTTTCTGCTCTGTTTAAAGCGGCATCGGTACCAAAGCTTGTTTTAAGAATCAATGAATTTGAAATCAAAGCTTCAGCAAAGACATTACCTACTACCCGAATACCACTGTTGTAATTGTCCGTATATTCGATATCTGCTAAAGGGTTACCAACATTATAAACAACACCGAAACTTCCATCCTCATAAAAAGGCTCTAGCAATGGTTGAGCTCTGTAAACTGCAAACGTTGCGTTAGGAGCAACTTGTTGGTTGTAGGGAGCTATAGTAATATTGTTACCAAACTTAAAATTACTATTTAACCGATAAGTATTGTTTAGCTTTAGAGTTATTCTTTCGAAGTTTGATCCTTCAATAATACCTGATTGTTGAAAATATCCCAGACTTACATAGTAATCACCTCGTTCGCTTGATCCGCTTACTGAAATTTGGTGATTTTGAATTGGAGCTGCATCAAAAATCAGATTTTGCCAGTCTGTATTAGGTACCGCATCAACATTGTTATAAGAACCGGGACGAATCTCATTGGAAATGATTGCAAATTCCCTTCCGTTTAAAAGATCAATTTGTTTTTCTAATTGTTGAATTCCTATTTCAGATGAATAAGAAACCATTGGTTTATCCAACGCTGATGATCCACTTTTTGTCTGAACCAATACCACTCCGTTTGCCCCACGTGAACCATAAATTGCGGTAGCAGATGCGTCTTTCAATACTTCCATAGATTGTATATCTGCAGGATTTAAGAATGAAATGTCATCCAAAATCACTCCATCAACAACATAAATTGGAGAGGAGTTATTAAATGTTCCTACACCTCTGATTCTAACTGCTGAGCCCGCTCCGGGAGCACCTGAAGTTGTTGTAATTTGTACACCACTTACTTTACCTTGCAACGATTGTTCTGCATTTAAACTTGTAACTTTTCCGATTTCTTTGGAACTGATTTGACCTACGGAACCTGTTATATCTCTTTTTCTAACAGCTCCATAACCTATTACAATCATGCCCTCTAATTCATTTATAGCCGGCGATAGCATTACGGAAATATTTGTAGTACCAGCTATTACTTCTACTTCTTTTGTGATATAACCAATATAAGTAAATACCAGAGTTGCTCTTGTACTGTCTAAATTGAGGCTAAATAATCCTTCTCCATCAGTGGCTGTACCATTGTTGGTATTTTTAATTCTAATATTAACTCCGGGAAGTGTCTCTTGTGTTTCGGCATCATAAACAGTACCGGTTACTTGTGTTTGTGCTAAAGCAGATGTGCTGAGAAAACCAGCAAAAACTAGGCTCATAATTACAGCCGTCCACGCTGAGAACAGATTCCTCTTTTTCAATTCACTCTTAGCTGAAAACTGTATCACTGATCTCATAAAGGTATTTTTAACGTTATTTTTTGACTTCATCTAACCATCCTCCCTCAAAACCTGCTCTCACTAATCCTTTTTGGATGTAAGGATTCTTTCGAAGTGTTTTCCATATTAGCTCCGACTCAAGATTTTCTAACTGAATAAGTATTGGGCCTTGGTCAATTCCGATGTAATCTTTATTGAACCATCCCTCCTCTTTATAGGTAAGGTTAAAAGCATCCAAAAACCCATACTCTTGATACAGTTTATCATTAAAGCGCACTTTCATAGTATATAAAGCATTTAAAGTTTCTTCGGGAGCAAAAGGAATCGACCCACCTGCTGCGGTAGGCACAATAGTCCCATCATCATTTAAGTATCCTTTTGCAGCCCCTCTGGCCGTATAAGTTCTAAATTGAACTTGTTTTCCATTCACGGTTTTAAGTGTATTTGCAGGTCCGTCGCTTGCGGTAAGTCCCCATAAGTTTTTGCTGTAACCAACAAAATTATTAGGATTTGAAATTGCATATGCTCTGTTTGCAAGTGTAGCTCTTTTAGAATTCTCGAAATAATCAATGCCTTTTTTTGTCATGTACTCATCTTTTATTCCTCTAAAATCAACAAACATTTGTGAGTACTGATGACCAAATAATGGGCCAAAATTTATATGCTCATATCCGTAGTATTCTTCCCAATCATAGGTAGATGTCCATGTTTCCCAAGAATTTTCAGATATAGGATAATCGGGCGAACCTAAACCGAGTATCAAAAGTATCATTCCTTCATTATATCCTTTCCATTGAGATTTGATAAACCCTTTCTCCGGATACCATCCCATAGACATAGTTTCATTCCCATTCATAGCCCATTGCCAATCTACTCTTCGGTACAAAGAATCTGCGTATTGTCTAATTTTTGTCTCTTGAATATTTTCCTTATCAAAATAACTTTGTACGGTAAGCACCCCTGCCATCAACAATGCGGTATCAATAGTGGAAAGTTCTACCTGTTTGTATCGTGTTCCATTTCCATAATTCAAAAAGTGATAATAGAATCCTTTATAACCTGTATTTCCTTTTCTATCTGGTCCTTGTGGTGATTTCCATAGCCACTCCAACACACTTAATACTCTCTTTGCTCCTTCTTTTCGTGTTATATAGCTATTATCAATACCTATAATATAACTTGGTAGTGCAAAACCAGTTGCAGCAATACTAATAAAGGTCTTACTTGGATATCGATCGTTTGTTTGCCAAGTAGTAGTATCTACAACTTCCCAAAAATAATTAAAAGTTCTTCTTTTAAGATCTTCGGTAAACGATTTTGGCACCCCATATAACGAATCATCAACTTTATTAAGTTGTTTGGAATTAAGTACTATTTTCTTAGATACATTTACATTTGCTTGATTTTGAAATGCGCTTGCCGAGAACGACATAACTAAAGCAACCAACAAAGAAAAAAGCGCTTTCTTCTTTGTAAAAATTGTTTTGGAGTTAATTATGGACATTTTGATTATATACATTGCGAGTCAACTAGTATTGCTGAAAATGTAGCTTGTTTAAATGTATTGCAAATTTTGAGCACCCAATATGATTACTACATACCTGAAAAAGCGCTTTTTTGGCACTACTACAATACTACATCACTTAGAATAGAATCTCTCTTTAAAGCCCTCAAAAATAGATTTTACTCACGCACCCGTAATAAATGGAAAGTTATTTGTAGTTTTAAAAGGATAGAATTTATTGCCTAATAACCTGAGTTCGACCTAAGTAATCAGCGAAATAGTGGAATTTGTTTAGTTGAGTTATCCAGCGTTGACTTAAAACCTGAGTTAGAATCTGCCGAGGGCGTCACTTTGTGGGAACTCAGGTTAAAACTAAAGGCTTCGGAAATCTCTGACTTTCTTGTTTATTTTAAGCATGTACTTTTGTGCGAATAAAAATACCATTCCAAAGACATCTTTGGTTTTGAAAAGGTCTAACATAGTTCCGAACCTCTGACTCTGTTGATCAAGCCATTTCCAAACTCTTCCGGAGTTGAATAAGAGGTAGTTCTTGAATTTGAGAAGGCATAACTCTGGAAGAGTTATGCCGATAAATCTATCCTGTAAATCGCTAAGGAATTGCCCTAGTGTAAAGTCAATGTTCAAATGTCGTAAAACACTTTCAAGTTTTAAACTAAATGGCGTACAAAAAGTTGGAATTGCCTAAAAACCTAACAACCTGAGCTCCCACAAAGTGACGCCCTCGGCAGATATAAGAATCGCCTTCTTTACTATTTTAAAAGTGCTTTTTATCTATTTTCAGATAGACATATATTCAAATGGTGGCCAAAAAAATCAATATTTCCCTACACATAGATCCAGATCTTCCCGAAGGCAGACCACGGAATAACTTCGTTCGGACACTCCGGATTTTACCGAGAAAAAACTCGGCAAAATCATCCCCTCTGGCAGAGGGGAACTTTTTTTGTATAATATAAGAATCTTATAACGAGCTGAGGTTAACAGAGCTACGACTATTCATGACCGACACTACACATCCGTAGACCAGCGGAACAGACCGAGTCTTAGTCATTACAATCCTACCCAATAAACTTCAGCATAAAAAAGATCACCACACCAGTTACGGAAACGTACAACCAAATTGGGAAAGTAAATTTAGATACTTTTCTATGCTTTTGAAAATTTCCGGTAAGTGCCAGATAAAAGCTGGAAAGTACAAGTGGAACTACAAATGCTGAAAGTGCAATATGGGTTATCAGGATAAAGAAATAGATATATCTTATCATTCCTTCGGTCATAAATTTGGTATCTCCCTGAAAGTGATGATAGATCACATAACCCACTAAGAATAAAGTTGAACTGATAAAAGCAGCGGTCATGAATTTCATGTGCCGGCTGAAGTTTCTTTTTCTTATTTCATTCAATCCGAGCAAAAGAAATAGCGTACTTAAAGAATTAAACCCTGCGTTGAACGCAGGTAAGTATGGAACCCATGAATACGAAGTTGTGGCCCCATCTTTCCAGTAAATCAGCCATACTAAAAAAGCTAGAGCAACAACGCTCACACCAACTATAATTTGAAAAGCAGTTTTCGCACTTACTTGTTGGAGAACCTTAGCCTGATTAGGGATCTTAATTTTTTCTGACATTGCTAACTTTTAAAAAAGCTCAGGAAATCTGTTTGCATCTGCTTCTCTCATTATTCCATACACCGCTTCAAAAATATCTTCTGAATTGGGTTTGCTGAAATAATCACCATCGGTAGCATAAGCCGGACGGTGAGCATGAGCAGCTAAGCATTTCGGCTTAGAATCTAAATACTTATACCCACCTTGTTTTTCCACAATTTGTTGCATGATATAAGCTGAAGCTCCTCCCGGAACATCTTCATCAACCACTAACAAACGATTCGTTTTCTTTAGCGATTCCACAATCATTTGATTTCTATCAAAAGGAAGTAATGTTCTTACATCAATTAATTCGATTAAAATTCCGGCATCTTCAAATTGAGGAATCATTGTTTCTATAATATTAAAAGTGGAGCCGTAAGAAATAATCGTTATATCATTTCCTTCCTTAACGATTTCAGGAATCCCTAACGGAGTGGTGAATTCTCCTAAATTATCAGGGAGTTTTTCTTTCAATCTATAGCCATTTAATGGTTCAATAACCATTGCGGGATCATCACCTTGAATCAACGTGTTATAAAATCCGGCCGCTGTAGTTAAATCTCTTGGAACGCATAAATGAATCCCTCGAAGTCCGTTTATCAACACTCCCATTGGCGAACCTGAGTGCCAGACTCCTTCCAAACGATGACCGCGTGTTCTTACAATCAACGGAGCGGCTTGTCCGCCTTTGGTTCTGTATCTTAGCGAAGCCAAATCATCACTCATTCCTTGGAAACAGTACAATATGTAATCTAAATACTGAATATCAGCTATGGGTCTTAACCCTCGAAGCGACATCCCAATTCCTTGTCCAAGAATGGTTGCTTCACGAATTCCGGTATCAGTCACACGAATTTCTCCGTACTTATCCTGCATTCCTTCCAAGCCTTTATTTACATCACCAAGTTTGCCGGCATCTTCACCGAAAACAAGTGTGTTTGGGTAATTCTCAAAAATCTTGTCAAAATTATCTCTGATCACAACTCTTCCGTCAACATTCTTTGAGTCCTCTGAATATTCCGGTTTTATCTCTTCTATCTTTAAAGGAGAAAATTCAGTTTCGCTTAGCAAATGAGAATTAAAACGCTCTTTATTTGCTTCCTCACTCTGCTTAATCCATTCTTTGATTGAATTCCTCGTAGCATTTGAAGTACCTGCTGTTGCATATAGTGCTTTACGAGCTGCGGAAAGAACGTCTTTTCTAAATGGATTTTGAACCATTTTAAGTCGTTTGATAAAATCATCAAGTTTAGCCTCTCCCAATTCCTTCTTCAAACCGGTTAACCATTCCAGCATCTGGTTTTTATCTTCTTTGATTGGAGCAATAAAATTATCCCAAGCTTCTTTTTTTGCTGTGTTCGCTTCATCTAAAGCGTCTTCTTCAAGCTCATTTAGCTTTTTCTCAGTAGCAATTTTATTTTTTAGAATCCATTCTTTGGTCTTTCGGAGACAGCAAAAATCTTCCTCAAATTTCAGCCTTTCTTCATCTTTGTATCTCTCATGAGATCCTGACGTAGAATGTCCCTGTGGCTGAGTTACTTCTTGTACGTGTATCAAAACAGGAACGTGCTCTTTTCTGGCAATTTCTTCCGCTTTCTCATAGGTTTCCATCAATGCGAGATAATCCCACGCTTTTACTTTAAGAATCTCATATCCGGGTTGATTTTTTGTTCTCTGAAATCCACTCAAAACCTCTGAAATACTTTCTTTTGTGGTTTGATATTTTTTTGACACTGAAATTCCCCAACCATCATCCCAAACAGACATAACCATCGGAATTTGTAAAACTCCGGCTGCATTTATGGTTTCCCAAAATACTCCTTCTGATGTACTGGCATCGCCTATGGTTCCAAAAGCGATCTCATTTCCGTTGTTTGAAAATTTCTTCCATTCTTTTCCTTTTAGCGCTTTTTCATTTCTATATACTTTTGACGCCTGAGCCAAACCCAGCAATCTGGACATTTGTCCCGCAGTCGGAGACATATCAGCAGATGTATTCTTCATTTTAGTTTGATCTTTCCAGGTACCATCTTCATTCAACAAACGTGTAGCAAAATGCGCATTCATTTGTCGTCCGCCCGAACTTGGCTCTAATTCAATATCAGGTGTTGCATAAAGCTGAGCAAAAAACTGGACCGGAGTAACTCCTTCAATGGCAAGCATAAAAGTTTGATCCCTGTAATATCCAGATCTGAAATCACCATTTTTGAAAACTTTGGCCATGGCAATTTGTGGTATTTCTTTTCCGTCACCGAAAATGCCGAACTTAGCTTTTCCGGTTAATACCTCCTTTCTACCGATCAAAGACATATGTCGGCTCAACCAGCCCAGCCTGTAGTCAGAAAGTATTTCTTTCTTTTTTGCTGTACTAAAAGTTGATGTGTTTTTTTTAGTCTTTGTCTCTGCCATCATCAAAAATTAAATCATTCAAAAAAATAAATAGAATAGGAACCCAAAATGGGGTTCAATAATACGGAAAAACGCTTTTCTTACAAAGATCAACATTATTTAACGCTGGTTTTCGCTTTTCCAATAAATACCGTTTCAGTGGATTTACTCGGTAAATCCGCCTTTTGTCATCTTTATCGGATCCAAAGCGTTATCCAGTTCCTCATCACTAAGATCCGTCATTTCTTTTGCTACTTCTTTCAAAGGCCTGCTTTCGGCAAATGCCTTTTTAGCGATTTTTGCTGCCAAATCATATCCAATAATCGGATTTAAAGCCGTTACCAAAATTGGGTTTCTGCCAACCATATCGGCAATCACATCTTTTCGAACTTCCAATCTTGAAACGGAACGATCTGCTAAATTTTTCGCCGCATTCCCTAGAATATCGATAGACTGAAGTAAATTATGAGCTACCACAGGTAACATCACATTTAGTTCAAAATTTCCTGCTTGACCACCAATGGTAATGGTAGTGTCATTTCCGATAACCTGAGCACAAACCATAGTCAGGGATTCTTCAATCACAGGATTTACTTTGCCCGGCATTATTGAAGACCCAGGCTGAAGTGCTGCTAACTGAATTTCTCCCAATCCACCATTTGGACCAGAATTCATCCATCTAAGGTCGTTGGCAATCTTCATTAGAGACACAGCAATAGTTTTTAACTGACCCGATAACTCAACCGGTGCATCTACTGTCGCTTGTGCTTCAAAATGATTTTCCGCTTCTTTAAAATTGATTCCTGTTAATTCAGAAACTTTTTCAGCAAATTTTTTCCCGAAATCGGCGTGTGTATTTAATCCTGTGCCAACTGCGGTTCCGCCTTGAGGAAGTTCCGTCATTCTGGTTAGTGCAGATTTAACACGATCAATTCCTAAATCAACCTGCCGAGCGTATCCACTGAATTCTTGCTCTATAGTTACAGGCATTGCATCCATTAAATGAGTACGTCCTGTTTTAACTACATCCGAGTATTCTTTTCCTTTACTGATGAAGGTGTCTCGTAAATGTTCGAGTGCAGGTATTAAATTATTTGTAGCTGCAAGAACTGCTGAAATTCTGATCGCAGTGGGTACTACATCATTCGAACTTTGCCCAAAATTAACATGATCATTTGGATGAACATCTAAACCTTCCTTTAATTCATTTGCACGATGAGCAATCATCTCATTTGCATTCATATTGGTAGAAGTACCTGAGCCGGTTTGAAAAATATCGATCACGAATTCTTTGTCGTGCTTTCCATCTATTACTTCCTGAGAAGCTTTTGAAGTTGCATCGGCAATATCCTTATCTAATAGGCCCAATCCATTATTCGTTAACGCTGCCGACTTTTTTATATATCCGAGTGCTTGAACGAATTCCCGGCTGAATCGAATCCCACTAATTGCGAAGTTATCATGTGCCCGCTGGGTTTGAGCTCCATAAAGTGCCTCTTTCGGAACGTTAATTTCACCCATCGAATCTTTTTCAATTCTGAACTCGCTCATAATCTTATCAAATTTTTTGGTTCTAACCCGAGCAACATAACTTTAATATTGCTTAATGTATCTGAACTAAATTTGTCATTCAGAGCGGAGCGAAGAATCTACAAACCGTATGAAGTAGCTCGTTTTCTGTGCAGGCTCTTCGCTCCGCTCTGAGTGACTCCTATTTGTAATTTGTTTTAAGCTAGTTAAACAAGTTTTCAGAATTCAACTCAGGTTTTATTCAAGATAACACTTTTCTGATAGATGAGCAGATCGGAATCATAGGAATTCTATTCTTTAAAATTTAGTTACATTCAACAGGAAATAAATAAATCTAATTGTGAGCAAAACTTCGGAAATACGGATCAAAAACATGGTTTGTGCACGCTGTGTAAAAGTAGTACGCCAGAAACTTGAAGAACGGAATTTACCTATTAAGCATATTGAACTGGGCAAAGTAGAGTTTGACAAACCTCAGGATATAAACAAAGAGAAGCTTGCTCAGGTTCTTGAATCAGAAGGTTTTGAGTTGATTGTTGATACTACCTCTAAACTTATTTCAAGAATTAAAGTTTCTGTGATCAATAATATCCATCATCATTCCACCGGAGAAGCTTTTCACAATCTTACCGATTATCTGGAAGATGAGATTGGTAAAAGCTATTCCAGTTTAAGTGCTTTGTTTTCAAAGAATGAAGGAAGAACCATCGAAAAGTATTCCATCCAGCAAAGAATTGAACGCGTGAAAGAATTACTTATTTATGGGGAAAAAAATGTCAGTGAAATCGCCCATGAATTGGGATATAGCAGCACTCAATATCTATCCAATCAGTTTAAGAGTGAAACAGGGCTTACACCCACCCAATTTCGAAAACTCATTTCTTTCTGGAGAAAGCCGTTGGATGAGGTTTGAGGTTTTATTGATCAATACTGAATCTCCAGGGTTATGCCAAAGGCATCCGCTGGCTAGTGGAAAACCCTTTCTTGCTTATGTACGAAATTGCACAAAGAACATAAACAAGCAGGGACTTTAGTCCTGCAAAACTTGTTCCGACCTCCCCGATCTCTTGGCACATTTATCTTTCCGGGTAGTTCGTTCACTATTCTGACCTCCCCGATTCCTCATCATATTTAAATATCTAAGCAGCTCGCCCCTCCTGCATCAGGAGGGGAAATACATAAACAGATTTTATGTTCTGGTTCTTCTATAATTCAATTCAGATTTTAATCGATGAGTCCTCCTCCTTAGCCAAGAAGGAGACAGAGGAGGTCAGTCTACATATAACTCAACATTTTAAAAAAAAAGCGTGCCTCGTCATCAAGGGTTAAAAACCCTTGCTAGCTTATGTACAAAATTCTACAAAGAACATAAGCAAGCAAGGACTTTAGTCCTGCTGCTCTTTATTGGTTCTGCTCTTGGTTGTCATCCAAAATCCTACACATCCTTTCCAAAATTCTATAAGTACATTGTGTTAGTTTTATTGGATATTCTTCCCGAACAAATTATATATGTATAGCAATGAAACATACCTACCAAATTAAAGGGATGAGCTGTAACGGTTGTAAAAATCATGTTACCGAAGCGCTATCCGGGCTCGAAAAAGTAACCAGCGTTTCTGTTTCTCTGGAAGAACACACCGCAGAAATTGAAATGTCTGAACATGTTGAGATAAAACAATTTCAGGAAGTTCTGGATGAACTTTCCGGAAAGTACTCCATAAATATGCCTGGATTTCACAATCATTCTCATCATCATCATCACGACCATAAGTCCGAGAAGAAATCAAGTTCTGAGAAAGGAACAGGTGTTTTTTATTGCCCAATGCATTGCGAAGGCGACAAAACTTACGATGAACCCGGCGATTGTCCGGTCTGTGGAATGGACTTAGTGGAAGAACAAAATATGAATTCCGGTTCTTCAAATATATACACTTGCCCTATGCATCCTGAAATTGAGCAGGAAGGGTCAGGATCATGTCCGATTTGTGGAATGGATCTGGTTCCCAAAGAAGCGGATGAATCTGCCGAGCAAAAAAAGTACAAAGAATTACTCAAAAAGCTTTGGATTGCAGTGGCTTTTACTTTGCCCATTTTTATCATTGCAATGTTAGAAATGCTACCTGAAAATCCTTTATTTGAAGTGATGGATATTAAATATTGGAACTGGACACAATTTGTATTTTCCATTCCGGTCGTTTTTTATTCCACCTGGATGTTTTTTGAACGCGCCTGGCGGTCTGTAAAAACAATGAATTTAAATATGTTTACCCTGATCGGAATAGGAGCCGGAGTTGCCTGGTTATTTAGCGTTTCTGCTCTTTTATTTCCCGATTTTTTTCCTGAACAGTTTAAGACACATGCAGGTACTGTTCATCTGTACTTCGAAGCTGCAACAGTTATCCTAACCCTCGTTCTACTGGGACAAGTTTTGGAAGCAAAAGCCCACTCCCAAACCAATGATGCTGTTAAAGAGCTCATGAAGTTGGCTCCGAATACTGCCATTAGAATAAAAGACGGTAAAGAAGAAGAAATTCATATTGATGAAATCGAAGTTGGCGATCATCTTAAAGTAAAACCCGGAGAAAAGATTCCGGTGGATGGAATCATCATAGATGGAAACAGCACCATTGATGAATCCATGATCACGGGTGAGCCGGTACCTGTTGAAAAAATGAACGATGATTCTGTGAGTTCGGGTACCATTAATGGCAATGGCTCTTTCATCATGAAGGCCGAAAAAGTTGGTGCTGATACTCTGCTTTCTCAGATTGTGGACATGGTAAATAAAGCCAGCCGAAGTAAAGCTCCTATCCAGAATCTTGCTGATAGAATCTCAGGATACTTCGTTCCGGTTGTAATCGTAATTTCTCTAATTACTTTTGGTATATGGGCTACTTTCGGACCAGAACCGGCTTATGTATATGCGTTGATAAATGCTATTGCTGTGCTGATTATCGCTTGTCCGTGTGCACTTGGCTTGGCCACACCGATGTCTGTGATGGTCGGAGTTGGAAAAGGGGCTCAAAACGGAGTACTCATCAAAAATGCGGAAGCTTTGGAGCGCATGAATGAAATGGATACACTTATCATCGATAAAACAGGAACCATCACCGAAGGAAAACCTTCCGTTGAAGCTATGATTTCTGTGAATGATGACTTTTCGGAAAAACAAATCATTCAATACATCGCCTCACTTAATAATGAAAGTGAACATCCCTTGGCCGGAGCCACCGTGAAATATGGAAAATCTAAAGAAGCAGAGTTCTTGAAAGTATCTGATTTTGAATCCATTACCGGAAAAGGTGTACAAGGGACTATCAACGGTAAAGCCTTAAAACTTGGAAACAGGAAAATTCTTGCAGATGCCCAGATTTCTATCTCTGACGATCAAAAAACACAAGCTGATACGTATCAAAATTCAGGTAAGACTGTTTCCTGGATAGCAGTTGATGAACGGGTAGCCGGATTTGTAGTGATTTCAGATGCCATTAAAGAAAGTAGTCGGAAAGCTATTCAACAACTTCAGGAACAAGGTATAGAAGTAGTCATGTTGACGGGAGATAATCCGCAAACAGCAAAAGCAGTGGCGGAAGAAATGAACCTATCTTCTTACAAAGCTGAATGTCTCCCACAGGATAAACTGGAAGAAATAGAACGATTACAAAAAGAAGGCAAAAAAGTAGCCATGGCTGGTGACGGCACCAACGATGCACCGGCTTTAGCTCAATCAGATATTGGAATTGCCATGGGAACCGGAACCGATGTTGCCATTGAAAGCGCAATGATTACTTTAGTGAAAGGAGATCTGCACGGAATTGTTAAAGCCAGCAATTTGAGCAAGGAAGTACTTAAGAACATTAAACAAAACCTGTTCTTTGCACTAATTTATAATTCTGTTGGTGTACCCGTTGCCGCTGGAGTTCTGTTTCCGTTCTTCGGAATATTACTCTCCCCTATGATTGCAGCTTTGGCTATGAGCTTCAGTTCTGTCTCGGTTATCGCAAATGCGTTGAGATTGAAGAGGGTGAAAATTTAATCTTTATATATAAATTACTTCACGTTCTCAATAGCAATGATAATTTCATCTTCTTTATTTGATAAACCTCTTTCAACTCTATCCAAATAGTCGATACCATATCTTTGTTCAATGTAAAAAAGAGCATTTTTGAGTTCTTTTAAAGCTGCTTCTTGATTTTTTGAGAAATCAATACTCCCAATCTTTCTTAGTGAATACTTTGGAAGTGTTTTAAAGTGAGTCAGGTCTTTTATGAGAGTTCTGATAAAATCGACTTCCTTTTCAAATTCATTTTTGAAATTGAACAGTGCAGCCTTTAAAACATTCAGTGCTTTCGTTTCAAATGAAAGCTCACTATGAGTCACAGAATATCCATCATCATGAAGTTTTACTTTTTCATAATTTGGCCAAAAATGATTACTAAATGAAATCCTTGGCTCTTCAATGGAACATTCTATATGATTCAATGATTCTATTATAGAATAAATGGTTTGTATTGCTGGCTTATTCTCACTGGTATCTTCGATTAAATTTATAAAAAATCCAAGGCCTTTTTTTCTAAACACTAACAATTCATTTTCACCAAAATGTTTAGCCGTTTTTACCCGAAGTGGTAATTCAGATATCCTTTCGATGGTTTCTGATTGGCTTTTTTCAATACCTGAGTAGAGAGATCTGATTCTGGTTAACGTACCTTGTTCTTCACTTTCATCAGGGTTTTTATTAATTCGGTTAAAAAGTTCGGATGGTGTCGGCTCTTCTTCTATATCAAAAATTTTAGCATCCTCTCCTAAAGTAGAGTGAATTAGAAACATTTTTTGAGCGGCAATTTCCCGACTTTTAACAATATCTGCACCTTGCTCTGTGGGAAAGAAATTATAAATATGAAGTTTACTAAATACTTTTTTTCCAATTCTGTTGATTCTTCCAACTCTTTGTATAACTCTTGTTGGGTTCCATGGAATATCATAATTAATAATAGCTCCGGCTCTATTGAGGTTTTGTCCCTCTGAAAGCACATCACTAGTTAAAAGCACTTCAAAATCATTTCTTTGGTCTTTGTTCGTAAGGCTGGCATCAAAATTTTGGAGTAGCTCTTTGTGACCTTTCTTACTCAAACTTCCATCTACTACAAATGTATTATCAGGAAAGGCTTCTTTAAAAAATACTTCCAAATGTTTTACCGTATCTACATATTCAGAAAATACAATTACCTTTCTTTTCGGCTCATTTTTCTCAGGCTTTTGAGCTAAAATTGATTCTATCTCTTTCATTATGGATCGAGCTTTTGGGTCTTTTGATGCTAACTTAAGCTCATCAACTCTTCCTTTTATTTTCTTCAATAAAATTATATCTACATCAATATTTTCTAAAAATTCTTCTTTTCTAGCAAACTCATCAATTATATAAATTCGATCATGTCGAGGTCTATTTTCTGTTTCTAATTTTTTTGAGAACTCTTCTAGTGCTTTTTCAATCTCTTCTTCTGTAGAATCGTAAATTTTTTCGATTAAACTTCGATCTAAAATGTACTTACCCGTGTTCTTGATAAATTCCTGAACTCGTTCGTGTACCCCAATAAAGTTGTCAATACTTTGGCGAAAAGCGCCAAAAGAGCTCTCGAATCGTTTAACAAGTAACCGTCGCATAAATTCGAATAAATTTCTTTGTTGCAAGAAAGAACGATTACCTTCTTCATCTAGATTTTCTTCATCTATTACTTGCTCATATATAAAAGGCTGATAGATTGCGCCGGTAAATCTACCTGTTTCGCCGAAATAAATAGTCTGTACATCATCATAAAATAAAGACTGCTCTTTTGATAGCTCAAAAAATAGTTCATTGGGGTTTTCTACTTCAGATATATCTTTCACTTCTTTACTATAAACCGGATCATTTTTTAGATCTAAACGATTTCTTCGTATAAGTACCGGAGTAATTACATTTTTTATTTCCTGCGCTAATAGTTTGGATCGTTTTCTAACTTTTGCTATGTCGATGGGAGTGCTTTCAAAAATAGAATAAAAATGTCTTTCAGCTCGCTCTCTTTTTAAAGGATCGGTAGAAGTGTGATTCTTTACTATAAACGATAACCTACGAAACAGACTTTCGTAGTGCATAAACCGAGCTTCCAAGTTATCTCCTAATGTAATTCCAGACTTCCCTGGTATAATAAATAGCTTTAGCAGTGCAAAAATGTCTGCGGGACTATTATTGAACGGAGTTGCAGAAAGTAAAATCACCGTTCTTCCTCTACAAATAGAACTTAAGTATTCATAATTTTGTGTATCCTGATTTCTAAATCTATGTGCTTCATCAATAACAACTACTTCAATGTCATCTCCCCATTCTTGAACATATTTAGCAGCTTTTTCTAAATCTCCGGATGATTGTACTTCCCAATCATAAAGTTTAAAATCATTACGATATTTGTACCAACCGTAAGTAGCGCTTTTAGCTTCACCCATAAGCCCGGGTGGACAAATAATCATGCCCCGTTTTCCTAAACTTTTTGCTACCAAACTGGCAATTACGGATTTCCCCAGACCAACCACATCGGCAATAATAGCACCGTTATACTCTTGAATAATAGTCAACGCTTGGTTAACCGCATCAATTTGATAGTTGTACTTTTTATATCCCCTATCTTCCAACAAATTCATAATCTGTGGTTTCACCTGCTTTTGTTCCATCAGGTCTAGATAGGTTTTAAGTACTAATACATATGCCTCAAAAGGTGTTATTTCTGTAGTTTGAGTACGATTTTTAATTACGTTTAGTAAGTACTTTTTTACGGCATCGTCTTCACTAATTTTAACAGCGGTGTTCCACAAAGCATCAAAATACTCTTCAGCTTCTTCAGTACCATAATCGCTGATCTCAACATTAAACTCGTTTTGTTCTAAAACGCCTGACCGCGTAAGGTTGCTGCTACCTGTTATAAAAAAAGTTTCTCTTAAGCTTTGAAGCTCTTCCTTAGTTTTAAAAATGTAAAGTTTGGCATGATTTGGGTCCAGTGTTTTCCGAATGATAAGCCGGTTTTGTTCTAATAATTCCAGAAAAAAATCGATCTGTTCATAGAACTCTTCGTGATCCATTTCTTCAGAATTTAATGCCTTTGTAAAGGAAGCAAGCAATTGATCAGCTATTTCTCTGCTTGAGTTTTCCCTTCCGGAGGAATCTACTTCTACCAATTTACCCAGCATATGATCTACCTTTAACCCAACAAGAAGCTTAATAGACACCTCCTCGTTTTCTTTCAAGGCTTTGTAAAGTTCTTTCCAACCGGAAAAGTAGAAGAAACCCACCAAAAATTTCAGTTCTCCACTATGTTTAATAAGCTGATATAATCTCTTTTTCAGCTTTGTTTCTTTACTGTTGGTTATAAATGCGTTATGGGATTTCATGCTTTACTTAACAGATGTTCTATCGTTTCTTTGGTTTTAATAATGTAATCAAGAGCCTCAGAATCTGTTACAGAGTATAACCTATGGACTGCATTATTTCTTTTCTTCGTGAATGTTTTCAAAAATGTAGCCTGTTCTGATGTAATAAGTTCTTCTTTGTGAGCATCCGAAATTAATTTTCTGAATTTAGTAACGACAATACTTTTAGGATTGCTTGGATTTTTTAGTTCATAAACATAGTCCAATTTTACTTGACATAATGCTTCTTCTAAGGTTTCCTCCAAAATAGTAAAACACAGAATCATTGAGGCATTCTTTAATCCAAAAAGCCAGCAATTCATAGCTTCATCAAAAAAAGTAGCAAACTCCGTATTATCAGGATTTATACCGATAAAAGTAGGTTTTAGTTGTTTTGCCCTATATGCATAATCACTCATAACCTGTACCAATAAGCCAAAGTAACCCCCTGAAATTATTTCATCAAAAATATGATCTGTTTCAACCGTTTCCCAAAGCAAATCAATTACTGCTTTATTTCTTTGCACTTTTTTAGCGTCGCTTTCATAAATGAGAGTCCCAGGAAATGAGATCAGATATTCACTAATGCTTTTTATTAATTCGTTAGCACGCTCTTTTTTTTCTTCATCTAATGAAAACATTGTTTCATCTGTTATCATATCAGAAAACAGATTTCCCAGTTCTTCAATGTTCTTTTTTAACTTTTCCTGCCTCATTATTAATTACTTTCAATTAGCTTTTCTATTTGTTGCACAGATTTCTTCAATCCATTTACTCTCAATGTTTTTAATACATCCTCTTCTGTTTTTGGAGGATTCTTCAAGGAATCAACCAATGCCTTAAAAGCATGTACGGCTTTGTCGGAATCAAGATCTATCAAGTGCTCCACAAACGTATCAGGGTGTTGTGCTTCTATATCATACCTAGAAAGTTCTGAAGCAGGAAAATCTTTTAGATTGAAGGTTACTATTAACTCTGAGCCCGAGCGAATAGCAGCGGCTAACACGTGCCGGTCGTCGTCATCGGGGAGCGTTAATGAATCTATCAGCGAGTAAAAGCCATTTACTTCTGCATCCGGAAATGCTTTATTCATAAACGAGATGGTTTTGTTGAGCTGATTTTCTTTTAAATCGTTTCTATTTGCTATCAAATTTCGCTTCCATTCTTGTTGAATCAGATCAGACCACATCGGATGATACAAATCCTCGGATGCTAACCGTAACAAAAAATCACGCAGGGGAGCAGGATAAAGCACACACGCATCTAACACCACATTAAATCTCCCCGAGTGCAACATTTAATAGCCCATATCTAATTCTTGAGCTTGTTTAGTCAGGTCGTTTAATACTTTAGTTCGCTGTTTAGCTTGTCGATTTTTATACGCAGTTAAATCTTTAAGCTTAATTCTACGATGCTTGCCTACTTTGTGAAAAGGGATCTTCTTTTGTTCCAATAATTTTACCACATGCGGGCGTGATACATTCAGCAGTTCTGCTGCTTGCATAGTAGAAATTTCTGCATCCGATGGGATAATAGAAATAGCCCGACCTTCTGCCATATGTTCAATAATGGTATTTAAAAAATGAAAAGCCGATGCAGGAATGCGGATATGCTTTTCCTCACCGGTAATTTCAATGTCGAGCGCTTCGTTAGGTTTCGAATGCTTTTGAGCCACATCAGATAATGTAGCCATCGACTTTTGTGCTAATTTTTGTTCGCCTTTGGTAGGTATATTCAATGTTTCCATAGGATTTTCGAGATCGTTTATATTCGAATTTAACGAAATAAACGAAATAAACGAAATTTTGTTTCTATGTAGCTTACTTAGTCACTCATGTAGATATTAGGAATTCGTTGAGAGTTATCGCGAGATAAAAAGAGAGGGTCATCGAATTATCTAACATCTACAAATCAGAGCGCAGCGATGAGTCCGCACTTCAGATTCTGGGGTAGTTCTGTGTTGGGTGGATTCTTCGGGAGTACCCTCTGAATGACTTTTACAATTCATGCATCTCCTACACACTCTTTGCTTTGCTTATTCGGTTCCATACTAATTGACACACCGCGCGGTACACGTCTTTGCGTTCTTCTTCCGTAAGTTCTAAGGCGTCAAACACAATAGTGTCTAACTCGGCACGGTCGGGCAACGGGTCCGGCTCCTGCTCAGAAATAGGAACTCCCAACTCGGGATCAATGCCACATTCTTTGAAGATTGAAAATTGATCTCTATGAAGTATTTCTATGGAATGTTTTTCAAGTTGATCTATATATAAACAAGGCAAATTAGAGAAGTCCTTTGTATTAAATACTAATGCTCCTTCACCTAAGTTAGTTGAACCATTAATTTCTAAAATAAGAAACCACAAAGTACTATTAAAAAAAAGAACACAACATTCTTTCTGGAATTCTTTTTTTGGGAAAAACTGAACTAATCTCTTATCAGCAATAATTGGTTCATTAGATATAAAAGTCTTGAAAGCTGTACTGAACGAATACGGGAAAAAAACCGATGACTTTTCAGGGCTGCCTAAACTATACCATAATTTTCTACTTCTAAGACACGCTACTTTATCAATATCTTCTTTTTCCCCTCCTCTTATATATTTAAGAACTTCTTTATTAACGACTTCATTGTTATATAAAAAAACCTTTAAACTTAAATCTTTTTTTGCGACAAATGGTTTAGAGCTTTCTTTTGGAGTTTTAAAAATTGGTTCAAGATACCTTTCAGTCAATGAATAATTTTTAATCTTGTTATCATCTAAATAAAAAAAAGAATTTTGGCAGCTTGTTATCCCTAATTTTATTCTCCCAAAATTGCTCAAAGTTGTCATTCTTTTTTTAAGAATTTCCTCATAGAAGAAAGGAGCTCTTAAATATTTAGCAAACCATTTTTCACCGACATACTTACCATTCTTCTCAAAAAAGCCTTCTTTGTCATTATTAATTTGTCCAGAATTAAATAGCGAATCCTTAGACTTAATTACTATTCGATAATTTTCAAGAGATAGGTTAGTAGATACATTGTTTTCTATTTCTAAAAGATTTTCAGATATTATTACATTTTCAAAAGGTTTTTTGAAAGCTATAAATTTAGTCTGACTATTAATTTTCAAACTTTTTCTCTTATTCAGAGGGTGTATGACTGATATAATTGTATTAATAGAAGCATTTGAAAAAGTCCTTTTTGATTGATTATCTATTATTAAGTCTAAAAAAGCATAGTCAAGTAAAAATAATTGTAGTAAAACTCCATAATCCACATCCATCCAAGCATTAGTACAAATAAATACCTGTATTCCATTAGAGTTAACTAGGCTAAGTGTTTTTAGATAAAAGAAAATTGAAAGGTCTGATTGTCCTGATATCTTATGTTTTAATTTTTTTAAAGATTTATCAGAATAGAAAAAATCACTAAATTCATTGTAAATAGATTCCTTAAGCAAAGATTTATACAAACTGGTTTCTATATTACAATTTGGATCTTCTATATCTCCTTTTTCAAGATACGGTGGATTTCCGATCACAAGGTCAAAACCGCCTCCATCAAAAAAGATTTCAGCAAATTCAATATTCCAAATTAACGGGTGTTGGTCGGCAAGCGCTTTTTGTTGGGCAACTAATTCTGTGATCTCATTTTTAAGACGCTCTTTTTCTTTGTCGTCTATTTCCAGTTCTTTTTGTGAAGGTCCACTGGGACCCAGCAAGCTGCCTTGTATAGCCCTTGGATTGTTGAAACTTCGGAGTTCTTTTTTCTTTTCCTCTATTTCTTCTTCCAGGATATCCCGGAAAATTTGGTTTTCCATTCCCCGAAGTTCATCGTACGAGCCACCACGATTAAAAAAGAACTCTACTTTGGCGTTTTTAAGTTTCGTTATTTTGCTTCTAACTGCGACGGATAACTGTGCATGCCCTTGCACCGGAAATAGTTTATTACCTATACGCTGTACCAGAGAATCGCCCCTGCGAACTTTAAAATTTAAGCTGGGAAGTAATGGTTGTAACGACGTTTTGTACTCATCGGGCATGTCAATAAACAGCGTAAGCCATAAACGTAACTGATTGATCCAAACCGCCCATTCTTTTACTTCTACTCCATATAAAGAATTAGCTATAATGGATTTTTTTTGCTCAAAGTCGTTCCATTTAGGCAAGTCTTTGGGAGCGTTGTGTCGGTCGTATAAATTCTCCAGTATTTGATGCAGCACATGCAACATCCCAACTTCAAATGCTCCTGAACCTGCTGCCGGATCACACACGGTAACTTGGCTTAGCAGTTGAATAAGTTCTGTGAGTTGGGCGGTGGTAAAATCTCCTTGTTTCTGATGTTCGTCGTATTCGGCATCCGTTCCCAAATCTCTAAAGAAAAGATGATAGAGATCGTCGGTTTCAATATTGGTAGTATTTTTTTGGAGCCATTTAAGTAATCCCATCCGGCACATAAAATCTACTTCGGTACGTGGAGTATATACAGCACCATCTTCTTTGTTAACTAAACGCTCAAAAATAATACCCAGGAACTCAGGATTAAGCTCAAGCTCTTCATCATAAAAGGTATTTTCTTCAATGGTAAAATTGTACTGAAATAAGAACTCAATGAAATTTCCAATTTGTTCATCAGGAATCCATAGTTCCTGATTATCAAAACCTTGTTTATGTTTAAAAAGCTCTCCGTTTAAGTAGGGTGCCATTTGCAGTAATTTTTCAGTGCTCTCAGAAAAATGATTATTCCTATATTTTACCTTATGCCCGGGTTTGGAATTCAACGCTTCAAAAAACAGAGGGCTTAGCCATTCTTTGTAGAAGGTATTTGGGGCTGCAGAAGAAGTTTGGTATTCATCCCAAAAATGTTGAACAAATTCCAGATTTTCGCCCAACCATCCTCTTTTTTGAACAAAACCTATAAAAATAATTCTGATTACAAGAAGTAGAGCAAAATCTTCTTTGAGTTTAGCATCGGTTGTTCCCTGAACTTCCTCTCCGATCTTTTTAAACGTTGGATAAAAAGCATTATAGAAATCATTGGAAACTGCTTCTATAGAAAATGCTTTAAGAATATGTTCGATATCCGAGAAGTCAGCTTTCCCAATCTGGTTGATGAACGTTTTGTTGGCTTTATCCGGATCTACAAAATAAGTGTATCGTCTGAATGGCGTATGTGTACGTTTATTCCCTGAATATTGCGTAACAATTAAACTGAAACGGAATCTACCCTCACTGTCATGAAAAACGAAAATTCCGGCGTCATAAAAATTTTCCTTAAGAATCTTCCAGCCTATTTCGAACTGTTTTTTCTTGCTGCTTTTCTCGGTGATATCTCCTGTCATTAAAGAAGAAACAACCAACAATCTTTTTTCTTCCCCAAACTCAATTTCTCCAAGCTTGATTGTTTCCTTTATCAGGTCTTCATTTTTTTCCGCATATCTGTTAAGGTCTTCTTTTACGGGACGATAGTTTTGATTCGCTTCTCTCAAAAATAACTCAAGATTATCAGTGGAATAATCTTCAATAAGTTGTTTCAGCCGTTCGCGTAAAGTCATAAGTAAGCTATTGATTTTCTATGCGAATCTATTACATTAGCAGGTGAAGCGAAAGCAGAGATTTTAAAACTATTCTATTTCGCACTCCGGTTTCAGTTCTGTATCTGTAATTAGTAATGCGTTGAGATTGAAGAGAGTGAAAATCAGCTAAACCATAATATATTTGTAAACTTGAAGAAATAATTTTCATACATTAGGATTGCTTTTTTGTCGATAAGCTCGACGTAATTATTTTTATACCTAATGAATCAGGTTCGTAATAGTGCGAATAAAAACCATCTGGATCGGTTTTCAGCAGCAGGCTTGCTGATTTCATTAGGAATTGTTTTCGGCGATATCGGAACCTCCCCTCTCTATGTAATGAAAGCCATTGTTGGCGAGAATATTATTCAGCCGGACCTTATTCTAGGCGGACTTTCATGTGTATTCTGGACACTCACCATTCAAACAACCGTCAAATATGTACTGCTTACTTTGAACTCGTTCCGAACGTCCTCGTTCGGAATGCTGGCTTGAAGCTCCTGCTTCAAAAAAAAGTTCTAATGTGGACGGACTTTGACTTTTTGAGGAAGCCCTAATTAATTTTAGTTTTTACTTGACTCCGTACCAAGGTACGAGACTTATATTGCCTCCAGAACAGAAACACGAATAAATTAGAGGAGCAGTTATGAAACCACTAATAAAATTATCACTCTTTGTATTATTGTTCTTAGGAATAGCCATTAATTCTCAAGCACAACAGCTTAAAGAAAGTGTTAGGGATACCGCTACTCAAAAAGTTACACTTGATATTGAAGGAATGGTATGCAACTTTTGCGAAACAAATATGAAAGAGTCCCTCGAAGAAATCAAAGGTGTTAAAAAAGTAGAAAAGGTGGACGCAAAAGAAGGTGTTGCTATACTATGGCTTACTGAAGGTAAAACGGTGACAGATGATCAGTTTAAAAAGGCAGTTCCAAATGCTGGTTTTGAGCTTAAGAAAGTTACAAGGGGCCACAAAAACTCTAAAAAAAGCTTCTAAGAATAGTCTTACTTAATGTAGAACCTTTTCATACAAACTTGGAAAAGTTACAGGTCTAAAAATATAGTTATGAAAAAAATTACTTTTAATATTCCAGACTTGCATTGCGAAGGTTGCGCCAACCGCTCAACGAATATTTTGGAACGGCTGGACGGTGTAAAGCATGCCAAAGTAACCATTGACAACAAATCTGCCGAAGTAGAATATAATGTAGCCCAAACTTCGTTTGAGGAAATGAAAGAAGCCCTGGCCAAAGCCAACTATACTACAGAAAAGTAGTTAATGGGTATTTGTTATTCGTAAATACTGGCCAGAAACAAACAATGTAGCACAAGTTGACAACTCCTGTTATATAGTACTCATTCCAAATCTTTAATTCCATTAACTGATAACTAATATGCAAACACTTCAACTCAATATCGGTGGTATGGCGTGTTCGTTCTGTGCCGAAAGTATCAACAAAGCCTATAACAAGGTGGATGGTGTTGAAAAGATTGATGTGAGTATGGCCCATGAGCAGGTGCTGATACGCTATCAGGAAGATAAAGTCTGGGAACAAGAGCTGCGGCAGACCATTCTGGATTTAGGCTACACCATCCGCGACCCTGATAAAGTAAAAGCCTTTGAGGAACAAAAGGAAGAACTGAAACATCACAAGAAACTTCTTCAGATTTCAGGCGGCTTTTCTGGCTTGGCCATCGGTATCATGATAGTGATGTGGTCGGGCGTACAATACCCTTGGTTTGCTTATGCCATGCTGACTTTGGCGCTCGTTACCATGTTTGGACCGGGCTGGCATATCAAGAAAAAAGCGTGGCAATCGGCACGCCGGGGAATTCTGAACCAACACGTACTGCTAGAATTGGGTGCATTTTCGGGACTGGCTGGTGGCTTTGCCGGATTTATATATCCCCAATTCCCGTCCGTTGAGTTTTTTGTGGTTTCCATATTAATTACAGCATATCACATCCTGTCGGGCTGGGCTTCCAACAAGGTGCGGGCTCGCGCCTCCGAAGCGGTTCGAAAATTGCTGAATTTACAGCCTGAAACCGCCCGCCGGGTGGATGATGAAGGCAACGAACAGGAGGTGGAAGTCAGCACCCTGCAAAAGAGCGATCATGTGCGCATCCGCCCGGGTGAAAAGATTCCAGTGGACGGTGAAATCATTGAAGGTCACTCCGGCGTGGATGAAGGCATTGTCACCGGCGAATCGATACCGGTTGAGAAGACGAAGGGTGATGAAGTGGTCGGGGGATCGCTCAACCAGACTGGCACTTTGCTGGTGAAGGTGACCACTGTGGGCGATGAATCCTTCCTGCAGCAGGTGGCCCACCATATCGAGGAGGCCCGCGCCATGAAACCCGGTATCATCCAGTTGGTGGATAAAGTACTGAAGTATTATGTGCCCACAGTGGTCGCTTTTGCCGGACTGGCCCTCTTAGTCTGGACCCTTGGTGCCTGGCTTGTAAGCGGAGAGGTAAATGTAGTGCGTGCCATTTTTGCCATGCTGGCCGTGTTTGTGATGGGTTATCCTTGCGCGCTCGGCATGGCCACACCCTTGGCTATGATACGGGGTGGCGGCATGGCGGCCGACCGTGGCATCCTTATCCGTGCCGGCGAAGCCTTCCAGATTATGAAAGACGTGGATACCATCGTCTTTGACAAAACAGGGACACTTACGGTAGGAAAACCCGAAGTAGTGGATATAAAACTATACGGTGATATTGATGAACCCCAATTTTATCAGCTGACGGGAGCGGCCGAACGGAACTCCGAACACCCTTTGGCCCAAGCTGTTGTTGCGCATGTAAAAGATCATATTGAAAATATCCCTGAAACCGACGAGTTTGATTCCACCACTGGTAAAGGCGTAATTGCTCGCGTTCATGATCATGACATTCAGGTAGGAAGCCTGGAATTTTTGCAAGAACAGGGTGTGGATACTAATCAGGCCGGCAAGTGGGTTGAAAAACACGAGGAAGAAGGACAAACCGTCATCGGCGTATCCGTTGATAATGCGTTGGTCGGTACCATCGCCCTGGCCGATACCCTGAAAGAAGATGCCGTTGAAACCGTACAGCGGCTCAAAGAAATGAATATAACTCCGGTTCTCCTCACCGGCGACAATGAGCGGACTGCCCGGGCCATTGCCCGCGAATGTGGCATTGAAAAAGTGCATGCCCGTGTGAAGCCGGATGAAAAGGCCGAACATATAAGAAGATTGCAGAGCGAAAACCGGAGAGTTGCTATGGTGGGCGACGGTATCAATGACGCCCCCGCCCTTACTCAGGCGGATGTGGGTCTAGCCATCGGCGCCGGGACGGATATTGCCATTGAGTCGGCCGACGTAGTACTGATGGGTGAACGGCTCAGCGCCCTGCCCGAAGCTTTTAAAATTGGTGAGACTTCCTACAAAAAGACCCGCCAAAACCTGATTCTGGCCTTCAGCTTTAACGGTCTCGGCGTGCCACTGGCCGTAACCGGACTGGTCAATCCCGTCTGGGCTATGGTAGCTATGGCCGGAAGTGTAAGCGCCGTGCTGCTGAACTCCTTTGCAGGACGCCTGCTACCCGACGCCTCACAAAAAGAGGAAGAAGAAGAATACGCCCTGACCTATTACGTCCCCAATATGAACTGTGAGCACTGCGTGGAAACCATCAACAAGACTTTGCACGAACGTGTATCCGATATCGAAATAGAGACTGACCTGGATGAGCACCTCCTCCACGTCCTTTTTACGAACGGCGGAATAGATGACGCCGGTGTCCGTGAGGCGCTGCTGGAGGCAGGCTATGAACCGGAGAAAAAGATGTAGATTGCGCAGCTAATCTCGTTCCGTAGCTTTGTTGCGGAACGCCCTTTAGCTCTGTTTTCACTTTGAAATTAAGTCGTATTGTTTATGAATATCTCTCGACCATGGGTAATGTCCCTATACTTGTGTAAAAATAGAAAAGGTGCTGCCTAAAGGGTAG
>CAXBHO010000018.1:0-44037 GCA_963975485.1 uncultured Balneola sp.
CCTAGCTGGATTATTCTTTCTGCGTCCGCAATGACAATGATTACGCATCCATCACCCCGCTTTCAGCGAAATGATGGAAACAGAGCTCGTCATCCCGGACACACTTGATCCGGGATCTCCCTAACAACGCTCATTGCCTTTGATCTGGAGATTGCGGATCGTTCATCCAAGCCAGGGTTGTACGATATCTTTCTCTTCAAAATAACCTAGCTGGATTATTCTTTCTGCGTCCGCAATGACCATGGTTATGCATCCATCACCCCGCTTTCAGCGAAATGATGGAATTAGCTATTAATTCCGGATTGATTCTAAGATCTGTGTTTATAATGACGATCCAGATCCTCGGACGTGAATGAGAACTTGTTTTTTTGACCCACCCTTGTTCCCTCCCTATGATCAGGGAGGGAGACTCCCGAACTAAGTCATAACCAATTAAAAAGTCCTCTTCCCTTAGCAAAGGGAAGAGACAGAGATGGGTTTGGCAGTTCGGCCTGCAGGCAAAGGAGGTCAACAAATACTAACTGTGAATGGCTTGATAAGCTACCAAAAAGGTCATCTCCACGCGAATGCGGGAGACCTGGATTTAGATTGAAGCTTAGAAACTTTATTTACGATTTAGATACTTCCAAAGGCATCACTTCAAGGAGCACCAAATTGATAGTAAAAGCTAAATTTGTAATGACAATCAAGATCCTCGGCATTCGCCCGCCTTCAGGATAAACTTTCGGCGGACAGGCCGGAGGATGACTAACTAGCGAAATTAAGGAGTTTAAATGCGTTCACTTATCCCTCAAATGGGTTTTGTTTAACTCATGAACCGAAGTACAACCCAATAACGTTAAGATGATTTTCAGATCATTTTTCCATTTAGAGAATAATTCCTCAACACCTTTTAAACCGTTTACTGAGATTGCTTTTATGATTGGCTGTGCACTGGCTGTAAAATTTGCTCCCAGGCAAAATGACTTCGCTATATCAAAAGAAGAGCGAACACCACCGGAGGAAATAATCTCAAAACCTCTCTCCCACTGCAATTTAGATAAATCATTTAAGCATTGAGTTGTCGAAATTCCCCAATTATCAAAATCAAAGTTAGGCTCAAGATTTGATTCACGAAGATTTTCAACCTTAGCCCAACTTGTACCACCTGCTCCGGCAACATCTATAGCAGAAACACCAACATTTAGTAATTTTTTTGCAACATGTTGTGAAATTCCTGCTCCTGTTTCTTTTACAATAACCGGAATCGAAATATTCGTAATCAGGTGCTCAATTCCTGCTAAAATACCTTTGAAATTCCGATCGCCTTCGGGCTGCATTAATTCCTGAAGAGGATTTAAATGAATGATAACAGCATTAGCTTCAATGCTTTCAATCATTTTTCTAGCTTTATCAATATCTAAATTTCCTATAAGCTGCGCGCCTCCAATATTAGAACAAATGAATGTTGTTGGTGCTTTTTTTCGAACAATAGAAAAGGTTTCAGTGAGCGAAGCATCCTCTAGCATGGCTCTTTGACTTCCAACTCCAAACGGAAGGTTTTGATGCTCACAAAATTCTGCGATAATTGCATTTACCTGGCCTGCATCAGAATAGCCACCGGTCATCGATGAAATGAACAATGGAAAAGAAAAAGTACGCCCGAGTAAAACGGCTTCGGTAGAAACTTCATCCAGATTTATCTCAGGAAGAGCATTATGCACAAATTGATACTTTTCAAAACCTGTAGTTTGAACGTATTGAGCGCGCTCATCAATTGTTAATTTTACATGATCTTTTTTACGATCGCTTATTTCACTCATCTAATTTTGGTAAGTATTCTATATTTTGAAATTTATAGTACGCATAGCTTTCCTATATTGGAAAAGATAAAATTTAATGGATTTGAATAAAGAAGAAATTATTAAACACATCAAAGAGCTTGATACGCAAAGTATAAAGTTTGCCGTAACAGATATTGATGGTGTTTTAAGAGGAAAGCTAATTAGTAAAGAAAAATTCCTTAAGTCGATAGATAAAGGAATTGGTTTCTGTAATGTAATTTTCGGTTGGGACATTAATGACTCCACTTATACCAACACATCTGTTAGTGGTTGGGAAACAGGTTATCCTGATTCTTCAGCTACTATTGATCTAGAAACTTTTAGAGAAATTCCTTGGGACGATCATAAACCCTTTTTCTTAGCAGATTTTGAACACTCCGGGGAATTGAATTCTGTATGTCCGCGTACATTGCTAAAACGTATTAATAAGCAAGCCAATGAATTAGGATATTCACCAAAGTTTAGTAATGAATTTGAGTGGTTTAATTTTTTGGAATCTCCTCAGTCATTGAATCTTAAAAATTATACCGATCCAATCCCTCTAACCCCTGGAATGTTTGGGTATTCAATTCTAAGATTTTCTCAATACAGTTATTTCGTAAATGAGCTGTTTGAATCAATTTGGGAATTCGGAATTCCTGTTGAGGGAATGCATACAGAAACCGGACCCGGTGTTTATGAAGCTTGTATTAATTACGATGATGTGTTAAATGCTGCCGATAAAGCCGTTCTTTTTAAGTCTTCTGTAAAAGAAATAGCTTTTCGAGAAGGGATTATGGCTAGTTTTATGGCAAAATGGAATAAAGAGCTCCCGGGTTGTAGTGGTCACATTCATCAGAGTTTATGGAATAAGGACGGAAGCAAAAATTTGTTTTATGATAGTTCTAAAGAGAACAGAATGAGTAAACTTCTAGAATCTTATTTAGCGGGACAACTTTTTTGCTTACCACAAATACTCCCTATGTATGCGCCTACCGTTAATAGCTATAAACGCTTTGTGGAAGGATCTTGGGCCCCTACCACTGTTAGTTGGGGAATTGAGAACAGGACTACGGCACTTAGAGTGGTTAATAAAACTGTTGAAGGAATGCGCTTGGAAAATAGAGTTCCCGGCTCGGATACAAATCCTTATTTAACTATGGCAGCGAGTTTAGCCTCCGGTTTATATGGAATAAACCATGAATTAACTCTCGACGTTGTTGCTACTAAAGGAAATGAGTATGAAAATCAAACAACGGAGCCATTACCAAATAATCTTCATAAAGCCACGAAGGCGATGAAAGAGTCTGATATAGCTAATGAATTATTTGGAGAGGTATTTGTAGATCATTTTATCAAAACCAGAGAATGGGAATGGAAACAGTATGATCCTCAGCAATCGAATTGGGAACTAAAACGTTACTTCGAGATCGTATAATGGCGTTTATTGATTTTGATACCATAATCAGAGAAGCCTGGAGTGCTTATGACAGTTCCAGAGAAATAGCACACATTGTGGATATAAGTGCGAAAGTATCTACAAATCACGTATATCGAATTACATTGAAAGACAAGAATTTTATCGTGGCTAAGCTTTCTTATTTCGGTAAGTACGAACACTTTGTGGAAGACCACAGCATTATAAATACTCTCTCAAACAACCTTCCCTCTCCTTTTGAAAACTTTCTTGCCCGTTCATTAATGAAGGGTAACAAGCTATTTGTACATCGCTATCAAAGTGAAATAATAGATGCGTGGATTGTTTTTTATCGCCCTATTCATATAAAAAATAAGTTACCTAAACGGCTGGACAAGAATCAGATAGAGAAATTAGCTGTACAAGTTTCTCATTTCCATAAAGCTTGTGATACGGTTAAAGCTACCCTTCCAAAATCATCAAAAACGATGCAGGATGATATTCATGATCTCTTGGAAATTCTTGATGATAAAACCAGCAAATACGAATATCCGGTTCATCGGTCTTTGATAAAAAAGCATTGTAATCTGTTTCTTGAGAATTACGAATCGCTGGGTGGTGACGAACTGGATATTATTCCGGTTTTTGTTGATTGGAATATCGGAAACTTCTCAGTGACACCTAATTTCAAATTGTTTTCCAGATGGGATTACGATTGGTTCCGGATGAGTACCCGTATGTTGGATTTTTATTTCTTTAGTCGTGTATCCTCAAGTATTGGCGATAAAACCGTATTCAGTTACAATATTGATGTTATGAAGGAAGAACGATTTCAAATTTTCTTGAGAGCTTATCATAAAGTTTTTCCATTAAAAGAAATTGAAATTAGATTCCTTAAAGAAGCCTATCGTTTTTTTATTCTGACTTATGTAATTAAATATGGACGGTTTTTCTTTCATGAGATATTTGCAAATAAGCTTCAAAAAGAAGCATTGGAAATACATTTACCTACTTTAGATGATTCGTTTGATCCCGAACCTTTACTTAAATCTTTAGACCTTTAATTTAATGAGCTACCCTTCTTTTTTTGATATTGCTAAGCAGTTTAAAGTGATCATGTTAGATTCCTATGGAGTGGTTAAAAACCATAATGGATTGATTCAAGGTGCTGAAAAGACATTGGAGTTCATCCGCAAAGAGAATAAGTTATTTCGAATCTTGACGAATGATGCTTCCCGAAGCCCACAAGAACAAGTTGATAAATATGTTGAGTTGGGTCTTCCCGGTATTGAATTGCATGAAATGCTCACATCAGGAATGATGGCCAAGCATTTTCTTAAGCAGAAGATAACCAGTGGTAAAATTGCGTATCTAGGGACAGAAAGCTCAGCAGATTATATCTTGCAAGCAGGTTTAGAACATGTTGCAGTGGCTGATGTAGATCTCAACGATATTGAAAATATCTCAGCCTGTGTTTTTCTAGACGACGAAGGCTTTGATTGGAATACAGACATCAATAAAGTTGTTAACTTGCTTAGAAAGAAGAATATGCCCGTTATTTTAGCTAATTCTGATTACTTCTACCCTGTTTCTCATAATGACATTGCTATAGCAACCGGAGGCGTGGCAAAACTAGTTGAGAATATGCTCGGTAAAAAATTCATACACTTTGGAAAACCGGATTCACAAATGTTTATGTATGCTTATGAACAGCTCATTAAAGATGAGTACATCAATAAAAACGATATTTTGATGGTTGGTGATACTTTACGCACTGATATTTTGGGTGGTAATAAATTTGGTGTAAAAACAATGCTCGTTCTTTCGGGAAACACTCGCGAGGATAATTATAAAGCTCAGATTCGATCAACGGGTATTATTCCTGATTTTGTCTGTAAATCTATTATGGAATGAAATACTCATACGAAGGACGTAATTTCGATATAAAACGATATCCACCTACAACTAACCGCTCTTTACAGCCCTGGAATGCATCTGATGAACTTATTCTTGAGTTTTTATCAGATAAAAACATCTCTGCGGAATCTGTAGTTTTAGTAAATGATCGCTTTGGGTTCTTAGCAACTACTTTATTCAATGCTAAACCTATTTCAGTAACAGATGCTAAAAGTCATCAAAAAGCTATTGAGCGGAATTACACTTCTAATTCATTGGTGCTAAAGTCTAAAGCTCTGCTCAATCCTATTAATGAGCTGTCTGAATTTGAGTTTGGAGTGATTAAGATTCCAAAATCGTTAGAAGAATTTGAGTTTTACATCCAGCATTTGCACCAGTCATTGCATCCTGATGGAACAATTATAGGTGGATTTATGACCAAATATTTTACTCCTCAAATTTTAGAGATTGCCGGTAAATACTTTGAAGAAGTTGAGCAGACAAAAGCTATAAAGAAAGCTCGTTTGTTGATTTTAAAAGGTAAAAAAGAAATTGATTACCAATCGCTTATGCATACTATTGAGTTTAAGGAAAAGAACTATCAGCAGTATGCAGGAGTCTTTTCTTCCGAGCATATTGACTACGCTACCCAATTTTTATTGGAGCATTTGAACATAAAAGAATCAGAAATAAAAGTTTTAGATTTGGCTTGTGGAAATGGAGTGATTGCAACTCAAATTAAAACTCAAAAACCTGATGCTGAAATCCATTTGTTGGATGATTCATTTCTGGCGGTGGAATCTTCAAAATTGAACATAGATGAGGCTCATTTTCATTGGAATGATTCTCTTGAAGATTTTGAAGATGGCACTTTTGATCTCATTGTATCCAATCCTCCCTTCCATTTTGAATATGAAACCAACATTGAAGTTTCTTTGAATATATTTGAGCAAGCTCACAAACGGTTAAAAACTTCAGGAAGGTTTATAGTTGTTGCTAATCAGCACTTAAACTATAAAACGCATTTGGATAAAATCTTCACTTCATGTTCTATTTCAGCTGAAAACGACAAGTTTGTGGTTTATGAATGTTTAAAAACTAACATTAAGGATTGATACTATGATACGTCCTTATGTGTTAGCTGATACAAACTGGAAGCATTTAAAAGATGAAAATATAGAACTGGCTGTTTTACCTTGGGGAGCGACAGAAGCTCATAATTATCATCTTCCCTATTCTACAGATAATATTGAAGGCAAAGCCATTGCAGAAGAATCCGCCAGAATTGCAACTGAGAATGGAGCAAATGTAATGGTTTTACCAAATATGCCTTTTGGAGTAAATACCGGTCAACCCGATATCTATTTAGATATAAACCTTAATCCAAGTACTCAATTCGAAATACTTAAAGACATTATCCAAGTATTAAACAGACAAGGAATTAAAAAATTTATGATTCTTAATAGCCATGGAGGAAATGATTTTAAATCCATGGTTAGAGAACTTGGGCTTTTATTCCCGAGCATGTTTATTTGCGTAACATTCTGGCCAAAAATATTAGAGAGAACAGACTATTTCGATGATCCGGGTGATCATGCTGATGAAATGGAAACCAGCCTTGTTCTACATCTTGCTCCTGATTTAGTATTACCTAAAAAAGATTGGGGAGACGGAACTGAAAAGAAGAATAGAATTACTGCTTTTAATGAAGATTGGGCTTGGGCTGAACGACCATGGTCAAAAGTATCAGAAGATACAGGAATTGGTGACCCAAAAGCAGCAACAAAAGAAAAGGGTGAAATATTTTTTAAAGCTATTTGTGATAAAATGGCGAAATTATTCGTAGATCTTTGTAGCGCTGATATCGATGATCTATACAAGTAAACACTGTCTTGGGTTTTGTTAATCATTTAATTATCGAAAAAAAAATTTATGCATCATGATTAATTCAGGATTAGGCAGATTCGAAATTATATAACAACCTGAGTTCGATTTTAAAATATGATACAAACAACGGCTATAAGTCATTCCTGCGGAGGCAGCGCCAAAGGCACTCCCATGGAGGAATCTAAATTGTAGTTTAAAACTCATTTGGAATGGTTTAAAGAGATCCAGATTCCCACAAAGTGATGCCTTTGGCACAGGCATTCGCCGTGGAATGACCTAAATTATACTATAAAGGTGTTTTCAAAATCTGCCAAAGGCATCACTTTGTGGGAACTCAGGTTAACAAGGTCTCACTTCCAGTATTCTGACCTCCCCGGCTCATAACCATATTGTACTTTCTGGCTAACTCGCCCCTCCTAAAAATCAGGAGGGGAAATTCTTAGCAGTTCTGCCAAGGGCATTCCTTCGGTTCAAAGTTCGAATTTACTTTTGGGTTGGCTGTTTCCCTCGTTCCACACGCTTGGTTTGGAACGCAGAGTTAGCAGATCAGGCTGATAGTCGCAGAGTTAGTTTGGGAAACTTGATACAAACTCACAGTCATCTCGCGGCGTATGCCCGAGATCTGGATTTATGTTGAAGCTACGATACTTTCCCTCGTTCCACACGCTTGGTTTGGAACGCAGAGTTAGCAGATCAGGCTGATAATTGCTGGTTTGGGTATGATTGCAACATATAGCGTGCAAAATCTCACTTCCAGTATTCTGACCTCCCCGGCTCATAACCACATTGTTCTTTCTAGCTAACTCGCCCCTCCTAAAAATCAGGAGGGGAATTTTTAGTAGTTCATACTTTTTAATTTAACTGGTGTTTTATATCAACGAGTCCTTCTCCTTGGGTAAGGAGAAGACAGCCCCGAAGGGATCCGCTAACTAGCGGGATGAGCTCCGATTATGGAATTTAATTGGGAAAAGATTCTGGCAAGCTAAGCCTCAAAGCTCGGTCTGACTGGTAATCTGTCAGACCGAGATCGAAGCATTTACTTTATCAAATCCGCACGTTCTGCTTTATCTGCGTTCTAGTATTGGAACACGGATTAGGCGGATGGTAGCTGGTTTTGAATTTGGATATTACACAAAGCTTCTAAATCAACTCTTCCTAATCACATTCACGCCATCCCTGATCGGCAATAATACCTGTTCTACTTGTCCATCTTCAGCTACCATTTTATTAAAAGCAGCAATAACTTTTGCTTTCTCGTCTTCCGGATCTAAAACCGTTCCATCCCACAACACATTATCGGCGATAATCAGACCGCCTGAGTTTAGCAAAGGCATTACTTGCTCATAATAAAATTCGTAACGTAGTTTATCTCCATCCAAATAAACAAGATCAAATTTGCCCTGAAGTTCTTTAATGGTGTGTTGAGCGTTCCCTTTTATCATGTTGATCTTATCTCCTGCTTCACTTAAATCAAAATGCTTCTGCGCTAATTTTTGATAACGTAGATTCATTTCCAAAGTAATCAGTTCACCGTATTCAGGTAAAGCTTCCGCCATCATAATTGCGGAATATCCGGTGAAAGTACCGATCTCTAAAATCCGTTTCGCTCCTGATATTTTCACGATCATTTTGAGCAGTTGACCTACTACTCTCCCACTCAGCATATCTATATACTGAAGTTCATCATCACTGGATTTAATCAGGTTTTGGATATCTTCACTTTCAGAAGTAGTATGTTCTTCTGAATACGTATCGATATTTGGATCTGTAATTTGAACGATGGATTTATCTCTGTGCTTCTTCATAATTGAAAGATAAGGCAGAACACCCTATCATCACCAAAAAGAATTTCCTTGAGTTTTATTCCTGCTAACGAATCCCGATTTCTTATCTGGTTTTTTGACCTTTACACACGAGTTTTATTAAAAATTCGATTTAAAAACCTATGGATCAAACAAACATACAAGCCTTCTAAATCACAGAGAACCGTTTATTTTATAAATCATAATATGTGGTGGGATGGTTTGCTCCCGCTTTATTTGAGCAGAAATGTTTTTCATCAAAAGGCCCGTGCCATTATGGAAGACAAACAGATGAAAAAGCATTCCTTTTTTTCTAAGATTGGTGCATTTTCAATCAACTTATCTGATCCTAGATCTTCATTAAAAACCCTTAGGTATGCAATTAAATCTACTAAAATTCCAAATTCAGGCCTTTATATATATCCCGAAGGAGAGCTCACTCCTGTTTCTAATGATAAACCTGAATTTAAAAAAGGATTGTCTTGGATATATCAAAATGCAGACGAGGAAGTAGATTTCGTTCCCATCTCGTTCTATTCTCACACATTCAGAAACAGCAAACCTGAGTTGTATCTAAACATCGGCAGCCCCATAAATTTGGATAAAAATCTTTCCAAAGAAGAAATAACCATTGAGTTTGAGAAAACGATTCACCAATTACTAACAGAAACACGAAAAATTGCCGGCTTTAGTGATATGGGATTTACAAAAGCTAACAACCTGAGTTCGATTATAAAAACCTCCATCACCCCGCTTTCAGCGAAATGATGGAATGAGTCATGATTCTACGTGTTGCCTGACCGTCTGTCGGACGGAGTACGGCTGACGGAATTTCGTTTAAGATGTGAATATTTTTCTATCCAAAAAACCCGTTCATTCAAACCAATTGAGCATGACTTAAGAATCTGCCGAGGGCATCATTTTGTGAACTCAGGCTAACAGCTAATGGCTAGTAGCTGTTAACTTTTGTCACCACGTCCACTCATAAAACCGTTTGAATTTTTGCACCCAATGAGGTTTTTGATTTTTGAACCGTAATCTCATCTTAACCGCCGGCCAGAATCGTTTCTTATAAATATTTTCTGGATAAATGTATTCTGAAAACCCTTCTGTTATTGCAACCTGATCATCTCTTTTCATTATTGCCTGACCTAAAAACCGTTGATAAAAAGGTCCGTTGTCAATGGGTAAAGCCGATTGAACAGTTATTTCTGTGTTATCTGATTTTAAGACAAGTTTGCGAGATGAAGTGAGCCCAAACAAATTAGTAAGTGATCCTTCAAGTTCTATAGAATCAAACTGATCTATTATTCTCCGATTGTCATCCGAGATAAGCCAGGCCTTGTATTGCTTTTCATTTTTTCGATTCATCACATAATAGATCAATGTCGCTTTTTCAAAATGATATCTTCCCCAATACCAATCCTTAAAATCATTTTTCATAGGTTCTAGGCCTACATTATGATCATGATATCCCATCCCATCAAAATCAATATTCTGTATCCCAGACTTCCCTTTCAGGTTGATATTTCCTGTTACATTTGCTTTAGGCTGAATGAGATTCCAGAGATGATGTTCGGTAACGTTTTTTTTATTAATGAGATCTTGATCTATTATAGAACTTTGAAACTCAAAATTAGCACTAATTGTATGCCCTGATGGTAATTCTTCGTCTATATGAAACTTGTAGATTAAATTTCCACCCCCCATCTCTTTTGTGAATCGATTAGTTCCAATTTTACACTCTTGGTTTTCTTCATCCCAACAAAAATCATGCTTTGTATATTCAAGAAAACTATAGAACTCAGTCTGTGCTCTGTTATAAATTGAGATACTTACCGCAGGATGATTGTCTGGAGAACCACCGCTTTCATTTATTTCCTGAATGTATTTTGGCGAAAAAGGATTTCCTTGATAAAAAATCACTACAAAAGACCACTCCTTATCATCGCTGATAGCATCAAAATACCACCACTCATAGCCACCGGAAGGTTTATTTGGAAAAGGATTTTCATCTTTGTGATCTGTAGAGATATTCATAGTGAATTATCAGAATCTTTTGAGTGAACTACAACCATAGCTTCATTAACTTAACGTGAGTTCAAGATAAAAAGCACTCCATTTGCGAGGAGAATAAGCTTAGGTGTATTAAAGTTATCTTCTGGTTCCGAAGCAATCTCCAATAAGAAGCCTTTTTTCATGAGATTGCTTCGCAGTTGGATGGTACTTATTTCAAAAAGTACTTATTTATGCTCGCAAATGAAGATAGTATCTCTGCCGAAGGCATCCCTTTGAGAGAACTCACATTAACTTAGTGATCTAATGATTATAATTTTATACATATCTATCGGCTTTTTACTGTTCACAAGTTTAATACTTGTTCGAAATCTGGTTGATTTCAAAGCTTTAAAGAACACAAACGTTCCAAAAGCTAAAAATAATCCAAGAGTCAGTATTTGTATCCCGGCTCGTAATGAAGAAGAAGTGATCGAGCGATGTGTAACATCAGCCTTAAAACAGAACTACCCAAATTTTGAGGTTCTTGTGTTAGATGATCAATCCACAGATGGAACTACACAAATTCTCGCTAAGCTATCCGGAATTATAAATAACTTCATTCACATTAAAGGAGACCCTAAGCCGGACGATTGGCTCGGCAAACCCTGGGCTTGTCATCAGCTTAGCAAAGTAGCCTCCGGTGGTCTCTTAGTTTTTATTGATGCAGATGTGTGGCTTGATGAAGATGCGATCCCTAAAGCTGTTTCTGAGCTTTCTGAGTTTGATTCAATAACTGTTTGGCCTGAACAAATCGTAGACTCTTTCTGGGAGAAGCAAGTAATTCCCTTGATCTACTTTGCCCTTTTTACCTTATTACCCGCTAAATATGTAGAAAGAACTCCACGATGGCTACCAAAGTCGTTGAGATCCAAATTTGCTCCTCTATTTGCCGCAGCTTGTGGTCAATTTATTGCATTCAACAGAAAAGCGTACGATCGAATAAATGGACATGAATCAGTAAAAAATAAAGTTATCGAGGATGTTGAGCTAGCCAGAAATATTAAATCGGCAGGCCTCTCATTGAAGATGCTTCATGGATCGGGATCCGTTTTTTGCAGAATGTATTCGTCTCATCAAAAGCTTTGGAATGGGCTGCGAAAAAACTTCTTTGTAGGATTTAATAAGAACCTATTCTTCTTTTCTGTGGTGGCTTTGTTGCACTTGATTGTATTTATAGTTCCGATCATATTTTTCATTTATGGTTTTCAAGTAAATAATTTAGAGATTTTAGTGCTGTCTTCTATCTCAGTTTTAATTGTATTTATTCAGCGAGCAATACTTAATTTTATTTTTAAGTGGGATATCTATTCTTCTTTCACTCATGCACTTGGCGTACTTTGGTTTCAGGCATTAGCTGTTCAATGCGTAGTTGATTATTTCACTAAAAAACCTGTTACTTGGAAAGGAAGAAATCTAGAGTAAAACTTTCTTCATTTTATTTTCATAAATGTTTTCTTTTTTGATGTCGGATATACATATTCCAACAATGAAAGTGATCATCGACAAATATCTGAAATATCTGGCTGTTGAAAAGAATTCTTCGCCCCATACCATTACTTCTTACAACACTGACCTTTCTTCTTTTCTCGAATTTTGTGCCGAACAAGATCAAATGGAGATAGAAAAAGTATCTATTCATTCAATTGAAAGATTAACGATTCGATTATGGCTAGGTGAACTTTCGGAGCAAGGATTGGCAAAAAGTTCTATCGCAAGAAAAGTGGCTGCTCTCAGATCCTTTTTTAAATATTGTTTTAAGAGAGGTCATGTTGAAAAAAACCCAGCTCATTTATTGGTAGTTCCAAAAAAAGATCGAACATTACCGAAAACGGTTAATTCCGCTGATATCGAACGTATGATGGATTCGGTAAACACCGACACTCCTTCAGGCAGGCAAGATAAAGCAATACTTGAATTATTTTACAGTACAGGAATTCGATTGAGTGAATTGATCAATTTAAACCTTCCTCAAGTCGATTTTAGAAATAATCAGATTAATGTCACAGGAAAAGGAAATAAACAGCGGATTATTCCATTAGGTAAGAAGGCAATTGATGCTTTAAAAAATCATCTCGAAACAAAAGAGAAATTATTTGGCAGCCAAACAGACACAGATGCAACTAAAGCGTTGTTCCATGCAGCTCATGGCCAACGCATGTACGCACGAAATGCTCAACGCATTGTTGAGAAATATTTAACTAAAACCAGCGAGGTAACACAAAAAAGCCCTCATGTGTTAAGGCATAGTTTTGCAACACATATGCTAGACAACGGGGCTGATATACGAATAATTAAAGAGTTTTTGGGACACGCCAATTTAGCAGCAACCCAGATTTACACACACACCAGTGTAGAGCGACTCAAAAATGTGTATGAAAATGCACATCCAAGAGCTAAAACATAAATTTAATAGGAAATAAAATGAATATTACATTCACCTCAAGACATTTTGATGCAAGCGAGAACCTTAAAGAATTCAGTAAAGGAAGTGTTGAAAAATTAGAACACTTTTACGATCGAATAGTATCTTGCGATATTGTCTTAGAACCAACTTCAGATCCTAAGAATCCTCAAAAAGCTGAGTTGATCGTTAAAGTACCAAGAAAAGTGATCGCAGTGAATGAAAAAGCTGAATCTTATGAAAAAGCAGTATCTGTTGCTGTTGACGTAGCCACAAGACAGCTGAAACGATATAAGCAAAAACTACAGGAAGTACATTAATGCCATTTACAACCAGCGCGCCTATTCCACGCAAAGAAAAAATTACCGTTTCTTATTTAGTTAAAAAACTACGGGAACGAGTTCAATTAAATCTTACTGCATGTACTTCAGGTAATTGTGCAGATTATCGGTTTGTTTCAGAAGTTGATCTTCACAGACCGGGAATGGCGCTCGCTGGTTATATTGATCTTTTTACCTATCAAAGAATACAAATAATTGGGAATACAGAAACTCAATTTCTGGACAACCTTTCCCCAACTAAACAGATCGACTCATTTAAGAATATCACCAGTTTTGAATTACCGGTGATTTTTTTAACTGATGGCAATATTCTATCAGATGAACTTATCAAGTTAGCTGAGGAAGCCTCCATCCCTGTTTATAGTACTCCTGTAGAAACAACTCGTTTTATGTTTTTACTGCGGGATTTTTTAGACGATCAATTTGCTACACAAACAATGGTTCACGGAGCGATGGTGGATGTATATGGTATTGGTATTTTGATTGCAGGTAAGTCAGGAATTGGAAAGAGCGAAGTCGCACTCGATCTCATTGAAAGAGGACATCGCCTGGTGGCTGATGACGTAGTGATGCTTACTAAAAAGAGCACTATTTTAATGTCTTCAGCTACTGAGATGAGTAAACATTTCATGGAAATACGTGGGTTGGGTATTGTCGATGTGATGTCCATGTTTGGAATTCGATCAATCAGATATCAAAAAAGATTAGAAGTTGTATTAGAACTCACTCTTTGGGATGAAGCTCACGATGTTGAACGCACCGGATTAAACCACGATTCAGTATCTATTCTTGATCTTGATATCCCCCTTATTCACTTACCAATTACTCCCGGAAAAAATATTACAGTAATTGCTGAAGTAATTGCGATGAATTATTTATTGAAACATTATGGCTACGATCCTGCAAAAGCATTCCAGGATCGGATCCAGTCAAAAATAGCCAGTAAAACCGGAGATTTTGACGGCACTCCAAAAAGAGCCATTGAATATTTTGAAGGAGATTTTGAGTAACATTAGAATCTGTGCTTACTCTTTGATTAGGACACAAAGAGTATGTAACTTTTGGCGGTCAAAAAAATAGGACATGTCTTTACACAATCATTATTATTACGATGAAGATAGTTGCGAATTTATACCTATAACGTATAATAAAGCAGAACAGGTTATCTATAACGTATCTATCTGGATATTAACCGGAGTGGTATTATCCGGTTTAGGTATCATAATCCTATCGAGTTATATTGGAACGCCTGCGGAATTAGCTCTCAAAGCTGAAAATGAAGTGCTGTTCAATCAGCTTGAAACAACCAAGAAGTCTATTATTGATATAGATAATCAACTTAGATCCATTGCAGCATCTGATAATGAAGTTTATAGATCAGTTTTAGGGTTAGAAGAAATTTCTAGTGACGAAAGAGAAGCTGGAGCCGGCGGTGGAGCTCCAAACTCGGAATTTGATGTGTATAATCAATCTTCCGCTGAGCTTTTAAGATGGACCTCGGCAAAAATTGAAAATTTAGAGCGGCGAGTAAGTATTCAAAAACTAAGTTTTGAAGAATTAAAACAAGCTTACAATACTAACAAAGAAAAGCTTCAACACTTGCCTGCTATTAAACCAACTTCAGGTATTTTGTTAAGTAGCTTTGGTATGCGAGAGCATCCTGTGTTAGGTTATCCAAGGCGTCATGGTGGAGCTGACTTCCGCGCAGACATAGGAAGTCCTGTTTACTCTACTGCTAACGGTAAAATCAAATATGTAGGTTTAAGAGGAACTTTAGGAAGGATTATCGTTATCGATCATGGTTTTGGGTACGAAACTCTTTACGCTCATCTTTCCACCGTTCCTAAAGAAATCCGAAGTGGTACTGAAGTAACGCGCGGAATGTTAATTGGATACTCCGGGAATTCAGGGTTGACAGAAGGACCTCATCTTCACTATGAGATTCATCTCAATAATCAAAAAGTAAATCCAATTAACTATTTGTTTGCTGATATTTCACCCGAAGAATATGTGCTCTTTCAGGAAATTGCTGAGACCAATACCAAATCAATGGATTAGTGTCAGTCATGAATTGTCGTAGCCCTGTCAACCTGAATTCTATTAACTAACTTTTATAATCCTGCGAAGCCTGCCACATTTAATTGAGCCTTCGATTCCCATCAGTCGAGCTAGAGTCGGCAGATGAAAGAACTGAATTAGTTTGATAGCATTTCGGTCTGACGACTTTGGCTCGTCTGACCGTTTAGTATTTGTGCCTGGCTATTAGACTCTTTGTTATATTTAAAAACTAGAACTGGACGTAAAAGACTTAGCAACCTGAACTCGAAAAGCTGTTTCAAGTTTATCGGAATCAGGAACAGATCGATGAATTTGATGCTTTGCTGAAAGTGAGAAATGAAAACCTCCTCAAAGTCAGACAAGGGGTTGCAACCCTTGTTGAAAAGATGGTGTTATTTTTAGCCTAAGTTAGCATCTGCCGAGGGCACCACTTTATGGAAACTCAGGTTGTCTGTTTTTTTAGACTACTTTAACTTTTTGTAAGCCATTTGATTTAAAACCTAAGAGGTGTTTTACGAGATCTGAATATTGACTTTACACTAATATTGCACATTATTTTGCAATTCAAATCAGCATAAGTCCCTCCTTTTCTTTTTCTTGATTCAAAATTTAACACTTATTTGAATTCATGAAACCGAATAAATTATTTTTCTCCAGTCTTTTCTTTTTAATGCCAATCTTGGTAATTGGTCAGCCGCTTATCAAACAAAATATTAAGCAAACTGCTGATAAGCTTATTAAATCATCGTTAGCAAATGAAAAAGGATTTGAAAGACTCACTCACCTAACCGATTATTACGGGCCAAGGTTAAGCGGTTCTGAAATACTGGAAAAAGGAATAGATTGGATCGTTGAAGAAATGAAAAAAGATGGTTTTGATAAAGTATGGACTCAACCTGTAATGGTTCCACATTGGGTTCGTGGTAAGGAATCAGCGACTCTGAATGCTCCAATCAAAAAAGATTTACCTATGGCAAGCATGGGTGGAAGCGTTGGAACGCCTGCAAATGGAATTACGGCTGAAGTTATGGTTGTTAAAAGCTTTGAGGAGCTTGAAAACCGAAAATCGGAAGCTGAAGGAAAGATCGTTTTATTCAATGTAGCTTTCACAACTTATGGAGAAACAGTTCAGTACAGAATGAATGGCGCTGTTGCAGCCGCAAAACATGGAGCGGTTGCAAGTACGATAGCTTCTGTTGCTTCTTATTCTATGCAAACTCCTCATACCGGCACAATGAGGTATGATGAAAGCGCAAAAAAGATTCCTCACGCTGCTCTCACCATTGAGGATGCTAATCTTATTGAACGTTTTACCAAACGTGGAGAAAAAGTTGTACTCACTTTAAAAATGGAAGCTAAAACTCTTCCGGATGTAGCATCCAGAAATGTAATTGCTGAAATTACAGGAAGTGAATTTCCCGAACAGATTATAGTAATGGGTGGGCATATTGATGCATGGGATAATGGTCATGGGGCGATGGACGATGGCGGTGGTAGCGTTGCTGCTTGGGAAGCCTTAAGATTGATAAAAGAGACCGGCGTTAGACCAAAACGTACAATTCGTGTTGTTCTGTGGACCAATGAGGAAAATGGATTACGAGGGGCAAATGAATATTTACGCTGGGTTCAAGAAGAAGAAAAATCTCTTGAGAATCATGTACTAGCTATGGAATCTGATAGTGGCGTTTTTGATCCAATTGGATTTGGATTTAGTGGCACCGATGAAGCCTATAAGATCTTAGTTTCTATTGGGAAATTGTTGAAAGAAGCAGATTCAGGTGAAGTAAGAAAAGGTGGCGGTGGCGCTGATATTGGTCCACTTATGCGAAATGGAGTTCCGGGAATGGGCTTAAACGTAGATGGAAGTAAATACTTCTGGTTTCATCATACAGCAGTTGATACCATTGATAAAGTCAATATTGATGATTTTAACGAATGTGTGGCTACAATGGCTGTTTTTGCATATGCTGTAGCCGATATAGATACAAAACTTCCCCGTTAAAAATCGTTTTCAGCTAACCATTTTTTTGCAAGTTGATCTCCTGCTTTTATGGATTTTTTTACCCATTCAAGTAGAAGTTCTTCCCTTTTTTCGTTTGTAAGATTCCATTCGATATTTGATTGGCGTAACCGAATTGAGGTATCATACAAACAGATTGCCGCACTAACGGAGATATTAAAACTTTCACTAAATCCTGCCATAGGAATTTTTACAAACCCGTCAGCTTGCTCAAGTACCTGCTCTGTAACTCCTTCTAGTTCAGTACCAAAAACAAGAGCGGTTGGTTGCGCAATATCGAGATCATTCAGATTTGAATCGTTTTCATGAGGCGTGGTTGCTACAATTTGATATCCCCTCTTTTTAAGCTCTGCAAAACAATCGCTTACATTATCAAAGTCAGGTTTTTTATATCTATTAACAGTTACCCATTGGTCAGCCCCAATCGTTACCTGAGAAGATGCATCGAATTGATTGTTGTTTTCAATGACATGAACATCCTGTATTCCAAAGCCATCACAACTTCTTAGAACTGCACTAGCATTATGAGGCTGATATATATCTTCAAGTACTACTGTAAGATGCTGCGTTCTTTGGTCTAGTACTTCATTGATCCTATCCCATCTGGAATCGGATATGAAGTCTTTTAAATATTCTATTAATTTTTCGTTCATAATTGGTAACACAAAAAAAGCCGTTTCTTATTCAGAAACGGCTTTACAAAATTAAAAAGGATTAGTTATAACGAAACGTAAATCCTTTTTTTCGAATAGTTTCTATATAATCTGTTTCCGTGTATTCTCTGATTTTCTTTCTCAGATAACTGATATAAACATTGATGTAGTTTGTTTGAGTATCGAAATGAATATCCCAAACTTTCTCAGCTAATTCTTCCTGAGTAATTATTCGATTTTTATTCTTTATAAAATATACCAGAAGATTAAACTCGTTGTTAGTGAGCTGTAATTTATTATCATTAACGGTACACTCTCTTTTCAACAAATGAACATGTATCTCGCCACAAGTAAGAGTTTGCTCACCCGAAGCTTCCGTTCTACGCTGTATTGCTTCCATCCGGGCTAGTAACTCTTCGGTGTTGAAAGGTTTGGTTAAATAATCATCAGCACCAACCTTAAAACATTTAACTTTAACATCCGTTTCTTGCTCACCAGAAAGAATTAGAACAGGAGTAGCAACACCTTCATCTCTAATCTTCTTGCAAACTTCATAACCGTCTCCATCAGGTAAACCTAAATCTAAAACGATCATTTCAAACTTTTCTTCAATTGCCAGAGTTTCTCCATCCTTCGCAGTTTCGGCAGTAATTACAGTATTACCGTTATGTTCTAACACTGCTTTTACTAGTGTTCTAACGGAAGGATCATCCTCTACAACAAGAATTTTCATATCATTATGGTATTAAAAATCGGTTTAACAATTGATTTCTTAGTGTTAGTTAGAAAAAATTAACAAACATTAGAAAGAAAACCTAACCTCAGTTTAACTTTATTTAGACATCAATATCCAAGACTCTTTAACCATTTAAGGGCTTTACTGATATAAAGCGTAGTAAGTTTATGGCTATCATCAATTAATTGAAATTGAGCATTAAAACCTGCGGCTTTCAAAGTGGCTATTTCTTGTCTTTGTGGTTCAGGGAGTACACTCTCATCATTTTTCCCATGCAAAGCTAAAATATTAATGTGATTGGCTTCACTAAGCCGATCTTCAAATACTTCCGTTTTAATACGCGCACCAATAATTATTGCATCGTTAACGTGTTTCCATCTGGAAAGCATAAAATAACCTGCAAGATAACCTCCCATCGAATATCCAAATAGACAAATTCTACTTACTTGAATATTTGGAAGTAATCCATCAATGATTTCCTGAATAAATTCCGATGAAAGTTCCATCGATTTTACAAACTGAGCTTGTTCCCCATCATATAAATACCAACTTCTACCCCAGTCTTCTACTTTCTTAGTTCTGGTTTCATCATATAAAGGATAAGGAGCTTGAATAAAAAGATGGTAAGCTTCAATATCTATCAATTCTTTTACAAGAGATTCAAATGTAGAAATATTTTGTTTGTAACCGTGCAGATACACAATTAAGGGCTTTTTCCTCTTTTCACCCGTTTCATACAATTTGTATGGTACTTCAATTTTAAAAGAGGTCTTGCCTGAAATCAACACTTCATGCATAATATTTTTTCCTAACGATAGCGCTTTTCTAGCTATTAATAAATGAAATTATGGATTGGCATTTGAGATGATACCCCTTACTTTTGGATAAGAAAATCATCACCAGAAAAAAGATATTATGTTAGTGATTCGCAACGATTGGACAGAAGAAGAAATCTCAGAAATTTATAACACTCCGCTTATGGAGTTGATATATAGAGCAACTACTGTTCATCGCGAATATCATGAAACCGGAGAAGTTCAGGTTTGCACGCTCCTCTCTATTAAAACCGGGGGTTGTTCTGAGGACTGCGCTTATTGTCCACAGTCTGCTCGTTATGACACAGGAATTGAGTCAGAGAAATTGATGCCAAAGGAAATGATTCTGGCTTCTGCTGAGCGAGCTAAAGCTGCCGGAAGCACGCGTTTTTGTATGGGAGCTGCATGGAGAAGTGCTCGCAGAAACAAAGATTTTGATGAAGTACTGGATGTTGTTTCCTCTGTTGCAGATATGGGACTGGAAGTTTGCGCAACACTCGGAATGCTCAATGATGAACAAGCAGCACAGCTTAAAGAAGCCGGATTATATGCGTATAATCATAATTTAGATTCCAGCGAAGATTTCTATAAAAAGATCATCACTACTCGCTCCTACGATGATCGTCTTGATACCATCAAGAAAGTACAGGATAATAATATCTCAGTGTGTTCCGGCGGAATTATTGGAATGGGTGAAACGCATGAAGACAGAATTGGTTTATTGTACACGCTTTCAAATTTAGATCAACATCCTGAATCAGTTCCTGTAAATGCTCTTATTGCTGTTAAAGGAACTCCGATGGAAAATCAGCCTAAAGTACCAAGTTGGGATATGGCCAGAATGATCGCAACATCTCGCATTTTGATGCCGGAATCCATGGTTCGTTTATCTGCCGGTCGAGTTCGCATGAGTTTTGAAGAACAAGCGCTTTGCTTTATGGCAGGAGCTAATTCTATCTTTACCGGTGAAAAACTTCTTACAACCAATAACAATGAGCTAGATGAAGACATGCACATGTTTGAATTGTTTGGTCTTAAACCTCGTCCGGCTTACAAAAATGCTAAACCGGAACATGTGCCTGCCGGGGTTTGAAATGGATGATTATTATAAGTTCACTTTTAAGTCAAGATTTGAAAAAGCCATTAAGGTCATCCCTGTAGAAGTTAGATAATTCGTTGACAGTTTTGATCTGATTAAAATATTAGGGTCATCCTGAACTTGTTTCAGGATCTTACGAAATGGCTATTAGCTCGGTCATTAAGCTAATTCCAGTTTAGACATCGACCTTCGATTTCAATTTAGGTTCATATTTATTGAAGTTAATTTCTAGTAGCTATCTATCTGAAATTAATGTAGAAATTCGATTTGATATGGAGTTGATTATTAACAGAAAGCTATCATAGTCTTTGTTGATCATAAGTGGCTAGCATCAAACTGCGATTCCTCCCAAAGATCCCGATCCGCCAGCTGGCGGACGGGATGACCCTATCGGGATTTTTGAGATGGTTTAGTGAATTTTCGTCAACGAATTATCTAACTTCTACAGGGATGACCTAGCCCTTTTAATGATATTGAGTAATCATTTACAAACTCTTTATTCTCATCACTTGTAAATCTGAAGCAAGAACGTGATTTTCTTTCAACCTAAAAATCGATCTATGAAATTACTTTCTCTTATTCTTCTACTTTTTGCTTCAGCTGTTTCTTGTATATCTGAGAAAAAGCAACGCATTCAAGCCGACTTTGAGACTGTTCAAGATTCTACCTCGATCCTATTCAGTGTAACAAGATTAAGCGAACCAGAAGCTGTTCGTTATGATGAAACTCAAAGCATTTATTTCATCTCTAATTTTAATGGCGGTGGCGGCGACTTAGATTCGAATGGTTTTATTACCAAAATAGATGCTGAAGGAAATATTGTTGATTTGAAATATATGACCGGAACAGATGAATTTCCATTTCGAATGGTTTTGTTGAACTCGTTCCGAACGTCCTCGTTCGGAATGCCGTCTTGAAGCTCCGGCTTCAAAAAAAGTTCTATTGGTGAAATTTCAGCCCCCTATCTGACGACATTTCAGCAATGACACGGCACTAGATGCAACTGAGCGAATTCCGAAAATCAAACAATCCGGTAAATCCTGATTCAAATTTAGGTGAAGATCATATTCACATCCACATCGAATATCCCCCACGGGTGTCGATAAGCCATTTAGTGAAACGGATGAAAGGTCGGAGTTCTCGACTTCTGCAAAAGGAGTTTCCATCGCTTCAAAAAAGGTATTGGGGTAAGCATTTTTGGGCGACAGGTTATGGAGCTTGGAGCACGGGAAATATCACTGATGAGATGGTACAGCAATACTTAGAGCACCATAGAAACAAAGATGATGAAGATAACTCAGATTTCATCTTGGAATGAGGATCGGGACTTTCAGTCCCAACCCAAACCCCTGCACTTTCAGTGCAGGGTGGTTTAGTGAAAACGGAATGCTTTGGGTTGCTGATGTTTCGGGCGTTCATGTATTTGATACCAAAACCGGAGCACATCAAAAATTCATTGATTTCAGTTCGTTCGAGCCCGGCTTTTTGAATGATATTTCCAGCGATGGTTCGGGAACCATTTATGTAACTGATACGGGAAAACCCATCGTGTACAAAATTGAGAATAACGAACCATCTATTTTTCTGGATTCATTAGCCATTTACCCGAACGGAATTACTTTCGATGTAGAGAATAAACTTTTTGTACTCGCCCCATGGCGACGTGATACAACTTTCTATTCGTTTAATTCTGCCGGTGAAGTGAAACCTCATTATTCATTCCAGGGCGGAAATTTTGACAGGCTTGAGTTTATTGAGGGCAAACTTTTGGTTGCCAGTCAGGTAGATGAGAGCATCAGAGTTCATGATGGAACTTCCAATAAAATATTGATTAAAACTACGGGCAGACCAGCGGATATTGGTATAGATCGTGCAAATAAAATAATAGCTGTACCTTATATTACACTTAACAAATTGGATTTCTGGAGTTTGGATCGCTGATTAACTGATGATTTTGATTTTCGTTGATTGCTTGCTTTTGCAAGCTAAATCGAAATTTCAAACCCTAAATATCTTTGTAATTCCCCAACTCTAGCGTCCAATCGTACTCTAAAAAGCTAACAGAAGGATCTGCATCCTGCGGAATGATATCGTATTTCTTAAGCATCTCTATTGCTCCGTCTTTCCCTCCGAAATCAGCTCTGAACCAACTCATAAGAGCATTAACCTTCACAATATTTTCCTGAGCATTATAAATAGTAGTTTTCTCTAAATATTGTTTAGATATGATATCTAATTGCTCTTCCACTCTTTCGGGATTAAAAATTGCAATATAAGGACATGACTTAGCGCCACAATTTAAAGCCAGGTGAACCCGTGGATCAACTTCGTCCCATCTAAATATCACTTCAAAATCACTTGGAAACCATTTATCCAAATAGCCCATAGAAAGTTTGATCTTAGAATGACGAATAATTCCATGCTCGATATCATCAAAACTAAGTTCTTTACCGGCAATAGTTACTTGTGGAGATGAAAAGAAATTATATCCAAAAAAAGAATTTCTGTCTTTAAATAACTCAGGCTCTTCCGTAAGCAATATTTGTACGTATGCATTGTACACATTTAACCAAAAAGCTTTTTTTTCTGATTCGGTATCCAGATCATTATTAAGCTCTTCTCTGGAAACATTAGCCAGTTTTTCTTGAATTTCTTTAGTTGGTTTCCCATCCCTAACATTTTGCAACAGGATCATTGAAAGCTCTGCAAACGAAGTGTCTGAATTAAGACTATCCATTTCCTGGGCTTTTAAACTATCTATTGAGAACAGTAAAAACAGTGATAAAAAAAGATTGAAAATAATTTTCATAGGTAATTTTTTAATAAATTGAAATCTGTTGCACTAATGAATTCGTAATTTAATATCATCCATTCAACTTTTAATATCATCACAAAACCATAAAAAAGTACATGGCGATAAGTATCATTATCCCAACTTATAACGAAGAAAAAACAATCCCGGATTTACTTGACCATCTTTCAAAAGGGATTGTTAACCTAAGAGATGCTGAGATTTTAGTGGTTGATGGTGGAAGTAGTGACAGAACCGTTGAAGTGGCATCAGGTTTAGGATTCCGATGTTTTCTCTCAGATCGTAAAGGTCGTGCTGCACAGATGAATGTGGGTGCAGAAGATGCAAAAGGTGATATATTATACTTCGTTCATGCCGACACCTTCCCTCCCGCTTCTTTTGTTGATGATATTAACCAAGCTTTGAGTGAAGGTTTTAAATCCGGTTGTTATCGGTATCAGTTCGATCGCTATCCTAATCCACTTTTGAAGATCAATGCTTATTGTACTCGTTTTGACAGAATTATGTGCAGAGGTGGTGACCAAACACTTTTTATTACCCGGAATCTATTTAATAAGTTAGGCGGATTCAGAGAAGATTTCAGCATCATGGAAGATTATGATCTGATCCAAAAAATTCAAAAAGTGACTACATTCAAGATCATTCAAAAAGACGCGACCGTTTCTTCCAGAAAATATGATGAGAATGGATATTTCAAAGTTCAGATTGCTAACTTGATAATTTTCCTGATGTACTTCACAAATGTCTCTCAAGAACAAATGGTACATGTGTATCAGAGTTTGATTAATTATCCTAAAGTTGGGTAAAGAGATAAGGTCAAGTCCCAAATTCTGTGTAAAAACAAAATCGGTTTCTGCTGGTAACGATGCTTTCAGCCTGTGTGAAAAGTATTTTTTAGAACTCGTTCACTTATTTTTTAAACGTTCGTATAATTTAGTGGTTAATCCTCCAAGGATTCAGAATCCTTGGAGGATTTTTTCTTAAAAAATTAACCCTCTTTTTACACTCAAGCACTTTTCACACAGGCTGTCTGCGTCGGAACTAACCCATAGCGGAACTAAATACGGAGCGAGGGTAAATTATACGTTTAGGACGTTATTGAACCCCAACCTACCCGCTTTGCTCGAAAGGACAGCTAAATTTATTCCTAATTAAATTGAATAATTCCTAATTGATCATCCAATCACTTCACTTCCCAGGTTTCTCCACCGCTTATCAGTTCATCCAAATCGGCTTCGCCCTGTGTGTCTTTAGCATGTTGAACCTGAGCTACAACTTCTTCATCATATCTTGGTCGATCAACGGCATATAGCACCCCAAAAGGTCGCGGAAATTGAACCCCTTCCCCATTTGCAGGATGCTCGAAGAATCGAGAAAGGAGATGCGCCTTGGTAGAGTCCTGCTCATCATGAACCCAAAGATCGTCTTTAGTAAAAGTGTCTCCCAATTCAACAACTTCCGGCATCAAGCCATCTAAGCGAACACCTTTATCGTTGTTTTGTCCAAATACCAAAGGCTCTCCATGTTCCAGATAAATAGCTTCCTGAGGACGTGATTTTTTGTCCGTAAACAACTCAAATGCTCCATCATTAAACACAATACAGTTTTGGTAGATTTCCAACATGGAAGTCCCTTGATGTCTATGACTTCTAAGAATCATTTCTTTCAAATGCTTTGGATCTCTATCCATTGCACGGGCAACAAAGCTTCCATCAGCACCTAAACTTAGTGCAAGCGGGTTGAATGGATGATCAATAGAACCAAAAGGAGAAGACTTAGTTACTAGTCCGGATGGAGAAGCAGGGGAATACTGCCCTTTGGTCAATCCATAAATCTCGTTGTTAAACAAAAGAAGATTCACATTCACATTCCTTCGCAAAAGCTGGGTAAAATGATTAGCACCTATTGAGAGGGAATCTCCATCACCGGTAATAATCCATACCGTTAGATCAGGTCGTGAGGTTTTAAGACCTGTTGCAATTGCAGGTGCCCTACCATGGATAGAGTGCATCCCAAAAGTGTCCATGTAGTATGGAAAGCGAGACGAACAGCCAATCCCCGAAATAAAAACAATGTCCTTTTTGGCAATTCCTAGTTCAGGCATTACATTTTGTACCTGCTTAAGGATGGTATAATCCCCACACCCCGGGCACCAGCGCACATCCTGATCGGAGGCAAAATCCTTAGAGGAGTAATCCGGTAAAGCGGTTAAATCTGCTTCGTGTTCTTTTACAAAATTGTCGATAAGTGTTTGTACAGACATAATAATTGAATTAAATTAGACTACTGTTTCTTCTACAAGGTCGAGGATAGCTTTTTTAAGTTCGGCAACTCCAAAGGGACGACCTTTAACTTTATTAATCGGTTTTGCAGGTATTAAAAACTCTGATCGAATCAATCGAACGAGTTGACCATCATTAATTTCGGGGACAATAACTTTTTTAAACCCTTTCATCAATTTTTCCAGATTTTTTGGGAATGGGTTGATATAGCGAAGATGTGCATGAGAAATATCCATTCCTTCTTTTCGAAGTTGATGAACCACCGTTTTGATAGACCCGTAGGTTCCACCCCACCCCAACACCAGAATTTCCCCCTCTTCAGTTCCCTGATCAATATCCTGCAAGGGAATATTATCTGCTACATTATCACGCTTATCACGACGAATATCCGTCATTTTTTGATGGTTATCAGGGTCGTAAGAAACATTTCCTGTAACGTCCTCTTTCTCTAGTCCACCCACTCGGTGTTCAATTCCGGCGGTTCCGGGAAGAGCCCATTTTCGAACCAACCGTTCATCTCTCTGATAAGGCATGAACGGTTCATCTTCTGCATGCCGAGGTCCTTCAAACTCAATGTTAATGTCCTTAAGATCTTTTGATTCCGGGAACTTCCAAGGCTCTGAGCCATTTGCGATATAGCCATCAGACAAAAAAATCACGGGAGTCATGTGCTCCAAAGAAATTCGTACCGCTTCAAAAGCCATTTCAAAGCAATCTGCAGGAGATTTTGGAGCCACTATCAACAATGGGCTTTCACCGTTTCGTCCATAAACGGCCTGCATTAAGTCTGCCTGTTCGGTTTTGGTGGGCATTCCGGTTGATGGGCCGGCTCGCTGAATATTCAAAACAACGAGTGGAAGTTCAAGCATCACTGCCAATCCTATGCCCTCTCCTTTCAGTGCAACGCCAGGCCCTGAAGAACTGGTTACACCAATGCTCCCTCCAAAAGAAGCGCCAATAGCAGAAGCGCATGCCGCGATCTCATCTTCTGCCTGAAAAGTGGTAATCCCAAATTTTTTGTATTGCGCTAAACCATGAAGCACATCTGATGCCGGAGTGATTGGATAGCTTCCCAAAAACATGGGCATATTGCTTTTTCGGGCTGCGGCCACCAAACCAAGTACTAAAGCCTCATTACCGGTAATATTTCGATAGGTGCCCGGTTCAAGCTCTGCCTGTTTTACAACAATGCGAGAACTAAAGATTTCTGCGGTTTCACCATAATAATAACCTGCTTTCAAAACCTTGATATTAGCTTCTGCTATTTTAGGGCTCTTCTTTCCAAATTTTTGATTTAAAAAACCGATGGTCGAATCCATTGGGCGATTGTACATCCAATACAGCAAGCCGAGCACAAACATATTTTTAGATCGATCCTTATCCTTGTAGCCCAGATCCATATCAGCCAGAGCTTCTTTCACCATTTGATTGACATCAATCTGGATAAGCTCATAATCAGCTAAAGAACCATCTTCGAGAGGATTTACACCTTCCGGGTATTTTGCGAGATTAAGGTTTTTTTTATCAAAGCCGGCGGTATTGGCAATGATGGTTCCGCCCTTCTTTAACAGTGAAAGATTTGCTTTCAGAGCCGCTGAATTCATTACAACAAGCGCATCACATTCGTCGCCCGGAGTCAAAATTTGATGACTTCCGAATTGAAGCTGAAAAGAAGAAACACCGGGTACGGTACCTTGTGGCGCACGGATTTCGGCAGGAAATTCCGGGAGTGTTCGTAGATCGTTGCCCAAAAGAGCGGTTGTATTGGTGAATAGAGAGCCGGTAAGCTGCATCCCATCGCCGGAGTCGCCTGCAAAACGTATAGTAACATCCTCGCGAATCTGATCGTTTGTACTCATTTTATATGGTTAGAGTAAGGTGAAGTTTTATTTCACCTGAAATTGGACTTTTTTAAGCAAAAATGAAATATAAAGTTATCAGAATGTAATAAATAAAAGATGTGGTTTTTTCATTGAATTATTTGGGTAAAAAAACTCCAAACTTCTGCCTTATATAATTAAAAGCGATATACTTTTGTAGTACCTTAGAATTAAATTTTGTAGAATTTAGGTGCCATTAATACTTATTTTACTATTCATAAAAACACGTACCATCAATATATGTTCCTAGCCGTAAGCCTACCTTTTTTGAATGAAATTGTTGCTCTCTTTTTGGTAAGTGTAGTAATTGCATTTCTTTGTTATAAAATAAAACTTGTACCTATAGTTGGATTCCTAATAGCCGGAGTTATAATTGGGCCTAATGCTTTAGGTTTGGTTCAGGATCAAGAGCTGGTTGATATGCTAGCTGAAATAGGAATTATCTTACTCCTGTTCACTATCGGAATTGAGTTTAGCTTAGAAAAGCTTGCCCGGATCAGATCTGCTATTTTTATTGGTGGTGGGCTTCAGGTTCTCCTTACGGTCGTATCAGTCGTAGGTATTTTTTTGTTGCTCAACATAGACTGGAAGATTGGTATTTATACGGGCTTTTTAGTAGCATTAAGTTCTACCGCTATTATTCTTGGATTATTAAGTGAACAGAATAAGACCGATACTCCGACTGGTCGTCTTTCTTTAGCCGTATTAATTTTTCAGGATTTTGCCATTATTGCAATGGTATTACTGATTCCGCTACTTTCTGGAGAAGGTGGCTCAACGGTCGATATTCTGTTAGTACTTGGGAAAGCCGTGCTAGTTGTTATTGGAATCATTGTTTTAGCAAGAAAGATAGTTCCCTGGATATTAGAAAAAGTTGCACAAACTCGTAGGCAAGAACTATTCTTGTTAACGGTAATGGCTATCTGTTTTGGTACAGCTGCACTAACAAACCTGGCTGACGTTAGTTTAGCTTTGGGAGCTTTTCTGGCAGGATTAGTAGTTAGTGAAAGTCATTACAGTGATCATGCACTTAGCGAAATACTTCCTTTAAAGACTATTTTCAATGCGGTTTTCTTTGTTTCTGTAGGAATGTTATTGGACGTTAAGTTTGTGTTTGAGTACCCACTGCTCTTATTAGGAATTGCGTCGGGAGTCCTATTTTTAAAATTCGTACTAAGTTCGGTTAGCCTGTTGGTGTTAGGCTATCCAATTCGAATTGCAGCCGCTTCGGGAATTGTACTAGCGCAAATTGGTGAATTTTCATTCGTGTTGGAACGTGCAGGCAGAAAAGCCGGACTTGAGCCCGGTGGTTTCGGAGAAATAGGTTCGCAAATGTTTATTGCGGTTTCTGTAATTCTTATGCTTCTAACTCCACTTTTTTTAAAGATCAGCCCTAAAGTCGGAGAACTGCTCTCCAAAACACCCCTCAAAAAATTAGGTGAAAAAAGGAAAAAGAATTCAGAGTCAAAATCCGGTATTACTTTAGAAGATCATGTAATTCTGGTGGGATATGGACCGGCAGGCAGGAACTTAGTTCGAATTTTCACAGAGACGAGCATCCCATTTATTGTTATTGAGATGAATCCTAAATCAGTAAATGAAATGAATGAGCTTGGAATTAATGCTATTTATGGAGATGCAACCCGAGCTCATATTCTGGAACATGCACAAATTGAACAAGCTAAGCTTTGTGTAATCGCAATAAATGATCCCGATGCAAATCCAAGAATAATTAAACTGGCGAAATATCTGAATCCAACGCTACAAGTCATTGTACGAACACGATATTTAGCAGAGGCAGAAGCTATGGATATTGCGGGGGCGGATATCGTTGTTCCCGAGGAAATGGAAACTACTGTTCGTTTATTCTCCAATGTTTTAAGTGCATATATGATCCCTGAACCCGAAATTCAACAACACATTCGGGAGCTGCGAGCTGAAGATTATCAAATAATGCGAGGAAGTATCCAGGAAGCTCATCTCATGGTTCTACAAGGTCTTGATGAAGAAGGTTTACATACAAGAGCTGTTGTTGTTCGTGAAGGAAGTTATGCAGCCGGAAAGACCTTGGCTGAGTTAAAACTCAGAAATGAATATGAAATAACGGTACTCACCGTTCAGCGTGGAGAAAAAAATACGGGAAACCCTGCCGGTTCTTTTATGCTTGAAGCTGGTGATCGATTAGTTATGGTTGGACTTGCTTCCCGGTTTGCTGAAGCTGCGGAAGTATTCAGAGAAGAAAAACCGCCTGCCGAACTTGAAGATGATTTTTAGTTTAAGCCTCAGCTCGATATAAGATTCCTACATTAAACACAGGAAAGGTCATCTCGCGGCGTATGCACGAGATCTGGATTGTTTTTAAGCTAAATTACTTTTATAAAGATTTAGATCCTCGGCATTCGCCGGAGGATGACCTTACTTTGGATTAAAAGTAGAACCTTCCCTCTGGTAAAATTTCTTTCCACAAATCTTTCATTCCAGGATTTACAGACCTAATTAAATTTAGTTTCCATTCCCTGTTCCACTTCTTAATCTGTTTTTCCCTTTTTATTGCTTCATATATAGTTTGATGTGCTTCGTAATACATAAGATAATGAATTCGATATTTTTCACTGAACAAAGAACCTTTTCCCATTTTATGATTGTTCACTCGGTGTATTAAATCACTGGTTACACCGGTATATAAATCGGTCCGTTGGGAATTACTTAAAATATATACATAACCTTCTTTCATGTTTAGTAAGACAGTTTGGATGACTATTCCTTACAAAATTTTTAAGTCATCTCGCGGCGTATGCACGAGATCTGGATTGAGTTAAGATTCCTATTTGAAAATACGGACCGCTCAGGATTGTAGATGTTAGATAATTCGATGACAGCTAAATAAACATTAAACCGGCAAGTCCTATAGGGATGCGGCGTAAACACCTCTCTTGCTTAAGGTTTAAATCCCATATTCCCTCTTATTTCTTTTTTGTTATCTTGGTTGAATGAATACAAATTTTCCCGTTCTGGCATCTGATAGATTGATCTTAAGACAGATTCTAGACTCCGATCTTGAAAACGTTTACAAAGGCCTTTCCCATCCTGAGGTAATAAAGTACTATGGAGTAAGCTTCCATAGTTTAGAAGCTACCAAAGAACAAATGACTTGGTTTTCTGATCTTAAGAAAAATGGAACAGGAATTTGGTGGGCAGTCTGTTTAAAAGATACGGGTGAATTCCTAGGTGCTGGCGGATTAAATGATTTAGATACGAAACTCAAAAAAGCTGAAATAGGATTTTGGCTGTTGCCTGATCATTGGGGAAAAGGCTTTATGACCGAAGCCATGCCTCTTATACTCGATCATTCTTTTAATAATATGGGTCTGCTTAGAATTGAAGGGTTTGTGGAAACGGAAAACAAGATCTGTATTAAAGCCCTTCAAAAACTCAACTTCACCTACGAAGAAACCAAAGAGAACTGCGAAATTAAAAACGGCCCCCCACCTAGTTCAAGCGTCTCGCTTGGACGGTTAAAATTCCAGAGTATTAAAATTAAGACTCCCCAAAATTCCCTCTGCATTCCCTCCTCTTTCTCCTTATCTTTGCCTAATGAAAAGTGCTGCGTTTGAAACATTAGGATGTAAACTCAATTTCTCCGAAACTTCGTCGATGAGAAGGGATTTTGAGGTGGAAGGATTTGAGCTCAGAGAGTTCGATGATAAAGCGGACGTGTATGTCATAAATACCTGTTCGGTTACTTTAGACGCTAATTCCGCTTGTCGAAAAACTGTCCGTCAGGCCTTGCGAAGAAACCCAAATGCATTTGTAGCCGTAGTTGGTTGTTACGCTCAATTAGAACCCGAAGAAATTGCTCAAATCGAAGGAGTGGATGTTGTGCTGGGAGCAAAAGATAAGTTCAAGCTTCTGGATCTGTTCGATGATTTTGTAAAGCAGGAAAAGACCATCATCCACAATACGGATGTTAATGAAGCCGTGGATTTCCATAATGCTTTTTCTTCAGATGACAGAACCCGAGCTTTTCTAAAGGTTCAGGATGGTTGTAATTACAAATGTTCCTTTTGTACGATTCCACTGGCCAGAGGTGCAAGCCGAAGTCCTAAGATTGCAACAGTTGTCCGAAATGCAGAGCAGTTGGTCTCCGAAGGATTTAAAGAAATTATTGTTACTGGTGTTAATTCCGGTGATTTTGGCTACGGAACCGATGAAAACTTTTATCAATTATTACAGGCTTTGGATGGTGTTGATGGATTGGAAAGACTCAGGGTTTCTTCCATTGAACCAAACCTGCTCACAGAAGAAATTATTCGTTTTGCGGCTACTTCAAAGAAACTACAACCTCATTTTCATATTCCATTACAAAGTGGATCGGATGAAATGTTGAAGATCATGAAGAGAAGATATAAATCGGATCTGTACAGAAGCAGAGTAGAACTTATACGAGAACTTATTCCTGATGCGTGTATCGGTGTGGATGTGATTACCGGTCACCCGGGAGAAACGGAAGAACTATTTCAAGAATCATTTGATTTTATTGATTCTCTGGATGTTTCTTATTTGCATGTGTTTACTTATTCCGAACGACCAAATACTCATGCGCTTTCTCTAAAACCTGTAATTCCAAAACAGGAAAGAAAAAAGAGAACGCACAAACTTCGCAGGTTATCCAAAAAGAAACGATTTGAGTTCGATTCCCGCTTCGAAAATGAAGTTCGCCCTACCCTGTTTGAAGAATCAAATAAAGAAGGTTTTATGTTTGGTTGGACCAATAATTATGTGCGTGTTGTGATTCCTTTCAACGAACGCTTCATAAATACTATTCAGGATATAGAATTAACTAAGATTTCAAAAGATGGACACTATTTTGGAAAGCTTCCCGAATCTGTACTTCAAGAAGAACAAACTATTTCAGAACTTATAGCAGATGAGTGATTCAGAAAATGATTTAATTAGCCGAACTATTCGATTTCTAAATCAACAGAAAGAAATGTATGGTGAGTTTCAAGTGGTTGCTGCCACTAAATCACAAAAACACGAAAGCGGAAGTACTAGAACTGAATCCATTCCTGAAAGTGCTGTAAGTGAAGTTGAAGAAACTAAAGAAGAATATTCCTCTGAGGCTAAAAAAGAGTTAAGCGAAGCAGAACTGATTGCACAATGTTCTACTCTGGATGAACTAAGAACTCTATGTGAATCAGCGGAAGCTTTAAAAACAGATTTGCAAGGAACAAATTTGGTTTTTGGAGTTGGAAATCCAAATGCTGATCTAATGATTGTTGGCGAAGCTCCGGGATTTAACGAGGACAAACAAGGCGAACCTTTTGTTGGACAGGCAGGACAATTACTGGATAAAATAATAGGTGCCATTAATTTTAAGCGAGAGGATATTTATATCGCCAATATTCTAAAACATCGTCCACCGGATAACAGAAATCCTAAAGCCGAAGAACGAGCGAAGAGTCTTCCGTACTTATTAAAACAGATTGAGCTTGTAGATCCTAAGCTTATTCTTTGTGTAGGAAGGGTTTCCGCAACCACTTTGTTAGTTAAAGATGATTCTCTGAAAAATATGCGCTCTAAATTTCATGAATTTCATGGACGAGAATTAATGGTCACTTATCATCCCGCAGCGTTGTTGCGAAATGCTCAATGGAAACGCCCGACTTGGGAAGACGTTCAAAAACTTAGAGAAAGATATGATGAACTTCGCGGACAACCTTAATTGTGGATAATAATGTTGATATCATGTTAACAGATTGTGGTAAAGTTCTCAAATTCTATAACTAATAATTATATAAATTAAAGTCATTCTGAGGGTATCCCTCCCGAAGGAATCCCAACGGGAGAAGAATCTTCACAACAGTTTTATGCATATTTCTTATTTGTGAAGATTCATCGCTTTCGCTCTGAATGACTCATAAAAAGTTTCTATCAATTTCAGATAGCATATTTTAAACATACATGGCAACCAACGTTTCGGCTTACAAAAAAAATAATTACGTAGAATCTAATAAAGTTCTCGAACAAGAAGGACGTGTGCCACCTCAGGCTGTAGAAGTTGAAGAAGCTGTTTTAGGAGCAATGTTGATTGAAAATGGAGCAGCGATCATTGCTCTCGGTATGTTAGCCACAGACGATTTCTATAAACCTGCCCATCGTCATATTTTTGAGGCAATTAAGCATCTTTCTGAACGAGATAATCCACTCGATCTGTTAACCATAGAAAACGAACTCCGGGATAATAATTTGTTGGATGCCTGTGGAGGTCCCTCCTATTTATCTGACCTCACAAGATCGGTAAGTTCGGCGGCAAATATTGAATATCATTCTCAAATTATCATTGAGAAAGCCGTAAAAAGAAATCTGATACTGAATTGTACGGATGTTATTAAAGACTCTTACGACACCACTTCTGATGCGTATGATGTTCTTGACGATGCGGAACAACGAATTTTTGATCTTGCCAATAATAAAACGAAGAACGCTGCAAAACCTGTTTCTGAAATTCTGAAAGACACCCTTGAGTATCTGGAAGATATGCGTGGAAAAGAAGGCGGTATCACCGGAGTTCCGACCGGATTAGCTATAGATCAAATGACGGCAGGCTGGCAAAAAGGTGATCTCATTATTATTGCTGCTCGTCCTTCGATGGGTAAAACCGCCTTTGTATTGACAGCAGCCAGAAACGCCGCCATGCATCATGATGAGAGCCTGCGTACTTCCGTAGCGCTTTTCAGCCTTGAGATGTCCAATCAATCTTTAGTTCAACGTTTATTAACCATGGAAGCTCGGGTAAACGCCTCTGATGCCAGAAAAGGAACGTTGAACGACGAAAGTTTTAAGCAACTAATTGAAGCGGCCAGTAATCTTCATGAAGCAGATATTTTCATTGATGATACTCCGGCTATTACGTTGATGGAACTCCGAACAAAATGCCGTCGTCTTAAAAGTGAACATGATGTCGGGTTAATTGTTATTGATTACTTACAATTGATGCAAGGAAACACAAGAGATACCGGTAATCGTGAACAGGAAATCGCTTCTATATCTCGTGGTTTAAAATCATTGGCAAAAGAACTTGACGTTCCGGTAGTTGCACTGTCACAATTAAGCCGTGCAGTGGAACAGCGTGGTGGCGATAAACGACCACAGCTTAGTGATTTACGTGAATCAGGATGTATTACCGGAGATTCTTTAATTCCTCTTGTTTCCGATGGAAAAAGAGTTCCTGTTAAAGATTTGTTAGGAAAAAAAGATTTTAAAGTTTGGTCATTAAATAACAAATCTAAAAAAATTGAAGCCAGTGAAGTTAGTAATGTATTTTCTACAGGTATTAAGCCTGTTTATGAATTAGAAACCCAGCTAGGTAGAGCTATAAAAGCAACCGCCAATCATAAATTTCTTACAATAAATGGTTGGAAACGACTTGATCAGATTCAAGAAGGAGAATGCGTTGCCCTGCCCAGAAAACTTAACACTAATAAACTGCAGACCTTGACAAATGATCAACTTGGGTTATTGGGCCATTTGATTGGCGATGGTTGCACCTTGCCAAGACATTCTATTCAGTACACCACAAGAGAAAATGATTTAGCTAAAATAGTAAAGCAACTGGCCCTCTCTGTTTTTGGAAATGAAGTTAATCCCAGAATAAGTCAGGAAAGATCTTGGTATCAGGTGTACTTAAAGTCGACTCGAAAACATACACATGGAGTTAACAGTGCTATTAGTGATTGGTTGCAGGGATTAAAAATTTGGGGGTTGCGCTCATACGAAAAAAAAATTCCGGAACAGGTTTTTTCTCAACCTGACGAGGCTATTGCCATATTCTTAAAACATCTTTGGGCGACTGATGGAAGTATTCTTATGAGAAATGGAAAAAAGCCTTATCCATCAATTTATTATGCAACGAGTAGTAACAAATTAGCAGAAGGCGTTCAATCTTTATTGTTGCGATTAGGAATAAATGCAAGAGTTAAAAAAGTGTCTCAGGGAAAAAAAGGAAGAGATCAATACCATGTGATTGTTGGAGGGAAAAATGACATTAGTATTTTTATAAATAAGATTGGGACTATTGGTTCTTATAAAACATCTTCTCTAAATGAGATAAAAAGTTTTCTGGACAAAAGAAAACCAAATACGAATAGGGACATAATACCTAAAGACATTTGGGGATTATTTGTAAAACCAGAGATGAATAAGAAACAAATAACTCATCGAAAACTTCATAGTGAACTTGAAATGTCATATTCAGGTATGACAATTTTTAAAAAAAACGTAAGCAGGGACAGAGCGGCTAAGGTCGCAAAAATTATTAGTTCTGACGAATTAAACTTGTTATCCGAAAGTGATATTTATTGGGATAAAATATCAAGTAAAATCTTTCTTTGTGAAGAGGAAGTATATGATTTAACAGTCCCTAAAAATCATAATTTTGTCGCTAATGATATCTTTGTACACAATTCCATTGAGCAGGATGCCGATGTTGTGATGTTTTTATATCGACCTGAGTATTATAAAATTACAACTACAGAAGATGGTCAATCTACCGCCGGACTTGCAGAAGTAATCGTTGGTAAGCAAAGAAACGGACCTGTTGGTAGCCGAATGCATTACTTCGTTAAAGATTATGCTCGTTTTGAAAATCTTACCACTGCTGATACCGGAGGATTCTTAAATGAACCAAAGGGAAAAGCAAAACTCCCGGATAATTTTGATCCCGGCGACTCAGGTCCCCCACCTATGCCTCATAATCCTACTTCGGATGAGGGCGCTCCTTTTTAGTTTTTAAAAAATCTTTTTTGATTTCCATTTACTATTTTGTGTATATAAATACATGCATCAATGCGTAAAATATTATGAGAACCACTTTAGACATACCTGAAAAACTTATTGATGAAGCAATGAAAGTAACCGGCTCAACAACAAAGAGTCAGTTAATCAAAAATGCGCTCAAAGCTCAGATTAAAGAAGCAAAGCGAAAAAAATTAATAACAATGAAGGGTTCTATCGATCTAAATATTGATCTGAATAAGCTTAGAGCCCGAAGTTAGTGTCTAAATATCATGTTTTAATAGACAGTTAATTTGATTCAATATTAAAAAATGACCACAGATAAAATTTTCGAATTTTATAATGAAATAAAGTTAGGGCAAAACGACATTTGCAGAAGATGTATGGAGTCAAATAATACTTCTTTTTTTTCGAAACCGATATCAATCTGGAAAGTAGGTAAGGCATTCAAAACTGAACCTAATAAAATCTTATTCGTTGGAAAAGTTCATAGAGGAAGTAAACTTGGACCAATTGTAAATAATTTATTTGAAGATGTAACTAATATTGGAAATCAATTTTTAGAAAGTAATTCATGGGCTTATTGGAGCTATACAAGAGAGATAATAAAAGCAGTCCATGGTGATATAAAAAATGGAAAAGAAAAAATTGCATTCACAAATTTGGTCAAATGTAGTAATTCTATAACAAAAGATAGAACAACGAATCATACAAAAAGAAGCTGTCTATCTGAATTAAAAGTAGTATGGAAAGAAATTGAAATTCTTAAACCAACAAAGATAATATTTTTCACTAATACTGATTACGATCATTATATTTTAAATTTTAAACCATCTGAAAACTTTAAAGACATCAAAAATAATTCCAACAAGGTAAAAATTGGGAAGAAATATATGCCTTGGTGGAACAGAGTGTTTTTTGATGAAAATGGTAAAGTTTTCACCGAATTTTTACGCATAGGACATCCTGAAAGGCTGAAAAAAGTAGATTTTATAAATAAAGTGTCAAATTGGGCTCAAGAATAAATCATGATATTACACTTAACTAATACAACTAATGAAGACTAATACTTTATTGTTTTTTGATTTTAAATCAATCCTTAGAATTATAGTTTTTATTCTAATTATCTCTGTCCCCTTTTTGGTTGAAGCCCAAACCTTAGATTACGCCCGTGAAGTAGTAAATACGCTTGCTTCTGATGAGTTCAAAGGACGTGGTTATGTAGAAAACGGAGATCAGCTAGCAGCGGATTACATTCGAAATGAATTCAAGAAATTCGGATTAAAATCTTATTCCAATGACTATTATCAGGAATTTGAAACCTCTGTCAACACTTTCCCTAATACCATTAAGGTTTCTGTTAATGGGAAAAAGTTAAGAGCAGGTAAAGATTTTTTATTGGAACCAGGTTCCGGATCGCTTAAAGGCTCATTTGATATCATTTCTGTTACTGCGGATGAAATCCTCGATAATGCTAAGTTTGTGAATAAATTAAGAGTTTCTTCAGGAGCTTTTATGGTTGTCCAGCCATTTGATAAGACTGAATTTAGTAAAGAACAGAATGAGCAAATAAACGGTGTTATTCAATTCCTCAAACATCATCCCCAAAATCCAGCAAAAGGCACGGTGGTGCTTACAACTGAAAAACTTAGCTGGGGCGGATCGGTTCAGGAGTTTTTAAAGCCAACTCTGATTATCAATAAAGACTCGCTAACTGCTCCAATTAAATTGTTGAAAGTTGATATCAGGAATAAATTTATAAAAGAGTATAAAACGCAAAATGTGATCGGTTATGTTGAAGGTGAATCATCAGACTCTACCATCGTTTTTATAGCGCATTACGATCATTTAGGAATGTTAGGTCCCAATGCTGTATTTAATGGAGCTAACGATAACGCAAGTGGAACTGCTATGCTCTTAAGTCTTGCTAAGCATTATTCCGAAAATAAGCCTGAATTCAATACTGTATTTATAGCTTTTGGTGCAGAAGAGTTGGGTTTAATCGGTTCCAAATACTTCACAGAAAATCCACTCTTCGATCTTTCTTCCATTAAGTTTCTGGTCAACTTTGATCTTGCCGGCACCGGGGAAGATGGGGTTCAAGTTGTAAACGGTTCTGTGTATAAAGATAAATTCGATCTTCTTACCGAAATCAATCAGCAGAACAATTTAGTACCTGATGTTAAGATTCGTGGAGCAGCCTGTAATAGTGATCACTGTATGTTCGCTCAAAAAGAAGTTCCCGGATTCTATATTTATACATTGGGTGGAATCAAAGCGTATCACGACATTTATGACCGCCCGGAAACTTTACCTTTAACTGAGTTTGAAGATTATTTTAATCTGATTGTTGAGTTTATAGATCAACTTTAAAGCTTACTTAGTCAATTCAATTTGTATTGACTTCTCCCCTGCCAAAATTCGATCGAAAAAATCAAAGGTTTCGTCCAAATATTCGAATTGAACACCTGCAATTTCATGCTTAGCTCCTTCATAAGTGTAGAGTAAATAAGAAGAACCATATTCTTTTAGTTTATTAGCGATCGTTCGGGAACCATCTAGAAAGATATAACCAGGTCTTGTTTCAGCACAATAATGATGAGGAGCAGTGGCATAAGGCACCAGATTATCGTCTGTTCCGTGAAAGAATACAGCAGGAATTGATGTCTGATCTGTTATATATCGTGCATCAACGATTGCGCCTGCAAGTGATAAAACTCCTGAAATATTTACTTGCGAGTATTTTGTGCTATCATCAAACATGAGTGGCTTATTGTACACTGCATTTAAAACCGCTTCGGCTCCTGCACTACTTCCACCAACGATAATTTTTGAAGGATCTATGTTAAATTCATTGCTATGGTTCACTACGTATAAAACTGCATCCATGAAGTCTTCTGCTGATTTTTTGAAAGTTTCAATCTTTCCTGAAGCTTCATAATCGCAGCTAAATGATTTTCCTTTTCTCGTCAATCGATACGAAATAAGAACACTTACATACCCTCTTTTGTTTGCAATCTGAGCTAGTTTTACTAATGCTTCATTTCTGGGGCTTCCACCTGAAAATCCCCCACCGTGCATAAATATCATAACAGGTTTTACTTCTTTAGTATTTATTTCCGGCGTATATACATCCAGATATAATTCTTCCCCATCTTTAACAGCATAAATCCTTGTTTCATCAGGATCACTGTTTGAACTCTGAGCTTGAATCGTTTCTGTAGCAGTAAATAAAGCGATAATTAGTAGTATATATCTCATATTTTGATTTCTTTCTTTAATTAAGCCATTCCCTCAAATAAAGCGTCATACTCTTTGATTTTTCTGCTCCAATCTAAGTGTTTATTGATATTTTGAAGGGAAGATTTAGGTAAGGGTTTCGTTTTTCCGGTTAGTAAAGCCTTCATATGCTTAAACAAACCATCTTCATCATCATAAAGTACAGGAGCGTGAAGTAATGGACTGTGAAGTGATTTAGGAATTAATTCCGGATAATGAAGTGCGTTGGGAACCAAAGGATGACATCCACAATAAATTGCTTCTAAAATTGGAGTGCAAAAGAATTCATAACTTGCCGTAGAAACTACAATATCGCCGGAATGTAGCAATTTACTGTAGTTTTCTTTGTCATCCACATAACCAAAGTGAGTGATTTGAGTTCCATATCGTTGCCATGCTTTTTCGAATTCTTCGGGCTTTTCATGTTTGGTATCCCCTGCTAAAATCAGGTCGAATTTTAGGTCAATATCATTGAGTCTGTTCAATACTCTGAAAAACATTGCCGGATTCCTATCAAATTGCCATCGCTGATTCCAAACAATAACCGGGTGTTCATTTTTTAGACGCGTATCATGCTGATCATCAAAACTCTTCAGATCAAGTCCGGGTTGTAAAACAATGCTCTTTTCTTTGATCTGTTCTACGGTATTGTAATGCTTGTCGTCAGGATAGTTATCTAAAAACTTTGGCAACGCTTCCATTAAATCATCAATATGAAACTGCGATGTAAATACCAGTTTATCTGCAACCAACATACTTAGATAATTTATGTAACAGAATGTAAGATCACGTGTTTCCCCTTCAGGAATCGGTCGGGTAAACTGATTGTCGTGCATGTACATGATCTTGGGAGTATGCGAAAACCTGGGATTCGTTAATGCAATGAACGCAGGTAGATTAGTCATGCTGCTAACCATCAAAAGATCGATATCTTCTTCAATCTGATTGGTAAGTTCAGCTAGTGTTACCGAATCTCCATGCATTCGCCATTTCCAACCTTTGTAATTCAATTTTATAGGGATTACCATGTGTGAAGAATGCTCTATCAAACCTTTCAAAAAGGCTTTATGAGATCCACTGTAAAAAGGCTCAATGGCAAGAATGTTCATTTAAAGGATAGCCGCTAATTTAGAGAGAAAACCAAGTATAAGGAATTCCGCTCTTTGATTCTTTGGATGATATTGGTCATTCCTGCGGAGGCAGAGCCAAAGGCACTCCTGTGGAGGAATCTAGATATATTTAAAACTCAGGAACTTAATTCACTCTCCATATCTACAGAGGGAATGACTTTTGCGCAGGCATTCGCCGTGAGATGACTTTTTAGAACTAAGTACTTACCGGAATCGTGATTGAATTTCATCAAGCGAAAGATACACGATAGTAGGTTTTTTCAAAGGATCGAGATAAGGTTGTTCACAAGCAAATAATTGATCTACCAACGCTTCCATTTCCTTAATACCTAGTTTCTTTCCTCTCGGGATGGCCGCTTTTGATGCAAATGAAATCGCAACTTTATCTCTGACTTCCAAGTTCATCTTTTGTCCCAGTTCTTGGTATTGATGAAGCATTGAGATCAGTACTTCTTGTTCATTTCCAATTTCGATATCAGCAGGAACACCATTGATCATAGCTGTATTTCCACTCATCATTTGAACTGAAAAACCCATTCTCTGTAAAATCGGGTGTAGTTCCTTCAGTAAATTATAATCACTGGCAGACAGCTCCATTGTTTGTGCAAAAAGAAGCTGTTGAGTGCTTGGTAATGCCGATTCAGTAGCTGTTATGGCTTTTTCAAAAATGATACGTTTATGCGCTAAATGTTGATCAATAACACAAACTCCTGTTCTTGTCTGTGTTATGATATAAGCATTGTGCAGCTGAAAAAAACCTTGGTCGTCAGTGGGCTTAGAATCCGTTGATCTAAAATCTCTGGAATCTGATTCTTCATTAGAACCAGTGGATGAGCCGTACAGCATTTCACCAAATTCATTTCCTCTACCCTTTACCGGATTTTTGTTTATTCTAGATGGAATATGAAAACCTGATTCACTTTGCCGAATATCTTTTGAAGTATTAAACCCAAATCCTGAATCAAATCCTTTATGTTCATTATCACCAAGAAAAGTGTTCTCTTCCCGTTGAATATTTGGAACTTGGAAATGCTCATTCAAAGAACGATTTACTACTGACCGGGCTAACTGAATAACACTGCGTTCATCTTCAAACTTAACTTCTAATTTTGAAGGATGAACATTCACATCTACTTTTGAAGGATCGATGTCAAAAAACAGTGCATAAAAAGGGTACTCGTTATTCTTTGTCCACGCATCGTATAAACTTAGAATTACATGCGTTAAATATCGATGCTGAAAGGGTCTTCCGTTTACAAAAAGGAACTGCTCTCCCCTGCTTTTCTTTGCCAATTTTGGATCAGAAGCAAAACCGTATATCTTCACATAACTCGTTTCTTCACTAAACTCGATCAGACTAGCTTTGTAAGGAGCTCCGAAAATTGTAGCTACTCTTTCCTTAAGAGATTGAACGGGTAGGTTATACACTTCTTCCTGATCAGCAACTACGTGAAAAGCTACATTTGTATTAGCTAATGCCGCATACTGAACCGTTCTTAAAATATGCCGAAGTTCAGTAACATCTGTTTTTAAAAACTGCCTGCGAGCAGGAACATTGAAAAATAGATTTCTGATTGAAAACGAAGTGCCATTTGGGGTAGCAATAGGTTTTATTGGCTTTTCAGTACCGCCATCAACTTCAAATTCCCATCCGTTTTCATCTTCAGCTCTCTTGGAACGCACAGTAACTTGCGATACAGAAGCTATAGAAGCCATCGCTTCGCCACGAAAACCCAGCGTCTTGATCTTAAACAAATCATCGACTGTATTGATCTTGGAAGTAGCATGACGTTCAAAACATAAAGGGAGATCTTCTTCACTCATTCCACAGCCATTATCGATAACTTGAATAAGCGTTCTGCCTGCTTTCTCAACAATAACTTTTATTTCATCAGCTCCCGCATCAATGGCATTGTCTAATAATTCTTTAACAACAGAAGCCGGTCGCTGAATAACTTCACCTGCAGCAATCTTGTTACTGATTTCAGGCGGTAATTGATGTATAATTGAAGTGCTTTCCTTCGTTTCGCTCAACTAAATAAGTCCTATAAAAGTGTGATAATGTAAACTACTAAAGATAGTAGCAATGCTAAGCCTAAAACTCTGATATTCTGCTTGGGTTTTACCCTGTTATGTGTCTGAAATTTAATTCTTCTCTTACGACGCTCATTTTCGCGCTCCTCCTTTTCAGGATCGTAATAACGAAACGGTAAATCGAATTTTTTGGGCTTCGGTCGGTAACCGAACATAGGTCTGATCATGGCTCTGGAAGTTTAATTAACCTTTTTAAACCAACGGAATACATCCGCCAATCATTGCCAATATAACAATATCAATTAAGAATTAAGAATGAATCAATGAGAATTCGTCTGAGTTTTTAATCCCAAACCTGTTATAATGAGATATGAAAATCATTCGATACACTCTTTTAATTTTACTCTCTTTAGTTCTGTTAAATCTAATCACATACTTCTTGATTGGGAAACAGAGTTTACAAGAAAGAAATGTTTCTCAAATGCTTAAAACTGATATTGAAAATTGGTATGACCTTGAGCTAACATACGTTATTCTAAGTAATCAGAATCTGGATTCTGAATTAAAATTGAATAAAATTACTTACCCTGTATTTAGTTTTGAAGACTATAAAGAACAAAACCCTATTGATTCCTTAGATACTAGGATTAGATTTTCCTTAAGTATAAATATAGCCGATTCAATATTTGAAACTAACCTAGTGTTATGTTAATCATCAATTGACGGATAAAGTCTTTTTAGCTTTATCCGTGAATCTTTGGTAGTGAACTGCCAGTTTATCTTTCCTCCTTTGTTGTTCCGGCTGTCCTGCCAAGCATTTACCTCTCTTTCTATTTCGT
>CAXBHO010000019.1:0-40994 GCA_963975485.1 uncultured Balneola sp.
AAAAGTGTGCACCGCGGATTTTTATGGATGGTTGGATTACTGTGATTGTTGGAGTTTGATTTTTGAAGCTGGACGTGTAGAATTTGAATGAGAATGTTAATTGTGTAAGAATGGAAAAATATGGGAATATGAATCTGGTCAATCAAAAAATCAGTATAAAATCTGCGGTTCAACATGAGGAAAAAGTGTGCACCGCGGATTTTTATGGATGGTTGGATTACTGTGATTAGATTGTTCTTTATACATGGAATTGAGGTAAGATTACTAGATAAGTAATGCTATCGAAATGAGATATACCTCTGCTCAATCAATCAAACAAAATCTGACTAAACAAAACTGCTTAAAATGAAAAAAGCCCGTACATGCACTAAGAAGGATACCCTTCAACGGCTTGAAGCCGACCTTTATGCATAACAGGCTAAAACAATATTGCATATTTTGAACAACTTTTCAACACTGTTATCAACATGAACACTCCATCCTACTTAGAAGATCACTCCAGCCAAATTCCGGCGCTTCTGCTGTTGCAAAAGTTGGGGTTTACGTATTTATCCCCAACCGAGGTAGAAAAGCTGAGAGGAAGTACGTCTAATGTGTTATTGAATCCGGTGCTGGAAGAAAGTCTTAGGAAAATTAATAAAATTGATTTTCGGGGAAAGAGCTACCCGTTTTCTAATCACAATATTTCTGGAGCTGTAAAAAAAGTGAGTGATCTTCCCTTAGTGGATGGACTTATACAGACCAATGAAAAGCTGTATCATATTCTTACACTGGGCACCAGTTTTGAGGAAACTATAGAAGGAGATCGCAAAAGTTTTACGCTAAAATATATAGATTGGGATCATCCGGAAAACAACACGTTTCACGTAGCAGAAGAATTTAGTGTGCAACGTGTGGGCAGTTATAAAGAATATCGCCCGGATATTGTGCTATTTGTGAACGGGATTCCATTGGTGGTTATAGAGTGTAAACGTCCGGATCTTAAAGTAAAGGAGAAAGATCAAAATCCTGTAGAACAGGCTGTTTCTCAACATCTTCGCAATCAAAAACAGGATGGAATTCCAAATTTATATGTGTATTCCCAGTTGCTGTTAAGCCTGGCAGTAAATGAAAATAAATACGGGACCACAGGAACTCCTCAAAAGTTCTGGAGCACCTGGAAAGAAAAATTCGAGACCAAAGAAGAAGAAGAAGGTAAGTACGAAGAGAATCTCACTGAGTTGGTAAATAGAAACAGTTCAGAATCAGATTTCGAGCAACTTTTTACCGAGCGGTTTAAGTATGTGAAGACTTATTTTACAGCACTTCAACAACAAGAGCTGTTAACAACCGATCAGGATAAAATAATCCAGGGACTATGTCGCCCCGAACGGCTGTTACGATTTATAAAACGCTATACCTTGTATGATGCAGGAGAGAAAAAAGTAGCTCGTTACCAACAGTTTTACGCCGTAGAAAAAACCCTTAAGCGTATACAAAGCGTAGAAGGAGGTAAAAGAACCGGAGGCGTAATTTGGCATACACAAGGTTCAGGAAAATCGCTAACTATGGTGATGTTGGCGAAAGGAATTGCGTTGGATTCCGGTATCCCCGATGCACGAATTGTACTTGTTACCGATCGTGTAGATCTGGACGATCAAATCTACAATACTTTTAACGACTGTGATCTTGAACCCGTACAGGCCGCAACAGGAAATCATTTAATTTCATTACTCCGTGAAAAGAAACGTGCGATTATAACAACCATCATCAATAAATTTGAAGCGGTGGTTAATAAAAGTAAGGTGAAAGAAGAATCGTCCGATATTTTTGTATTGGTAGATGAAGGGCACCGCACCCAATACGGCACGGCAAATGTTAAAATGCAGCAAACCTTTCCAAATGCGTGTTTTATTGCCTTTACGGGAACTCCGTTAATGAAAAAGGAGAAAAACACGGCTCGGAAATTTGGCGGAACCATTGATACATACACCATCAAAGAAGCCGTAGATGATAAAGCGGTAGTGCCCTTGCTTTATGAAGGAAGACACATTCCACAGGATGTAAATAAAACGCCCATTGATACTTATTTCGAAAGAATTTCGGAGTGCTTCAACGAAAAAGAGAAAGCCGATTTAAAAAAGAAATTCAGTCGGGCAGATCAGCTGAACGAAGCAGAGCAAAAGCTCATGACCATTTGTTATGATATTAGCGAACACTTTGCAAATACTTGGCAAGATTCAGGGTTTAAAGGTCAGCTTACGGTGCATTCCAAAACAGCTGCCATAAAGTGCAAAAGATTCTTAGATGAATTTGGAAAAGTCTCTTCGGAAGTAATTATATCAGGACCGGATAGCCGAGAAGGTCATGAAGATATTGATGAAGAGAATGTGGACATCGTTCAGAAGTTTTGGACAAAAATGATGGGGCGATTCGGCTCAGAGAAACAGTACAATAAGCAGCTTATAAATCTATTTAAGAGCGACGAAGATCCTGAGATTATGATTGTTGTCGATAAATTGATTACGGGATTCGACGCACCAAGAAATAGCGTTCTTTATATAGCAAGAAGCTTAAAAGAGCATAAACTACTGCAAGCCATTGCCAGAGTAAACCGTTTGTATGAAGGAAAAGATTTCGGATACATCATCGATTATTATGGAATTCTGGGTGAATTAGATGAGGCATTAACTACCTATAGCGAACTCGAAGAATTTGAAGATAAAGAGTTAGAGGGTACGCTGGCCGATATACATGATGAGATTGAAATGCTTGCAGAAAGGCATTCGCATGTGTGGGATATTTTTAAAGGGATGGACAGAAGTCTGGACAGCCAAAAGTATGAGCAATTCCTGGATGATGAAGCTCTCCGGGATGAGTTTTATGAACGTCTTTCTATTTTTGCAAGGACGTTAAAGCTGGCTCTTTCCACTTTTGATTTTGTAAGGATAACAGATCCCAAAAAGGTTAATGAGTACAAGCAAGATGCAAAGTTCTTTATGAGCCTGCGATCTTCTGTGTTAGCCAGATATTCGGATGCCATAAATTACAGACAATACGAGAAGCAGGTACAGAAATTGATTGACACACATGTGACTTCCAGCGAAATAGTAAAACTTACTGAACAGGTGAATATTTTTGATCGGGATAAGTTTGAGGAAGAACTCGCAAAAGTAGAAGGAGACGCTGCCAGAGCCGATCGTATAGCTTCCAGAACACAAAGGTCGATAAGTATAGTCATGGATGAAGATCCTGCTTTGTATAAGAAATTCTCAGAAATGCTTATTCAAACCATCAATGATTGGAAAGCAAGGAGATTAAGTGATGCTCAGTATCTTAAAAAAGTACAGGATATCATGGAAAAAGTAAGAAACAGAACCGGGGAGAATGTTCCGGACGAACTAAAAGGAAAGAAAGTTGCCCACGCAGTCTATGGTATTATAAATGAAGTAATGAGAGTGGATAAAGTAGAAGATGAGCCGGTTAAGTATGAGACCAATTCTTCGTCAATGGGACTAAAGATTGAAGAAATCATACAAAGCCATTTGATTGTTGATTGGCAACATAAAACAGATATAAAAAATGCGATGAGACAGGACATCGACGACTATCTGTTCTCACTTAAAAACCAGAGAATTGAACTAACTATTGAAGAGATAGACGAGATTATTGAAAAATCTATTGAATTGGCAATCAGGAATTATTCATGAATAGTATAATCTACGGCAAAAGAAGAATTGAGTTTGAACTTAATTTCTCAGAAAGAAAATCACTGGGTTTAACGGTGTATCCTGATCAAAAAATAGTAGTTAATGCCCCGGAAGGTGCTGAAATTGAAAAGATCGAGCAGAAAGTGAAATCCAAAGCCCGTTGGATTAATAAACAGCTTCGCCAATTTGAAAAATACCTTCCTCATTCTGTTTCAAAAGAATACGTATCCGGCGAAACACATCTTTATTTAGGGCGACAATATTTGCTTAAAGTAGAGGATGACTCTACAGAAAGAGTTAAGCTGAAGGGTAAATTTCTCTGGGTTTATACTAAAAATAATAATCGAACTGAAGATTTATTAAATGATTGGTATAGAGCGAAAGCTCGCCTTCATTTTTATTCCATTCTCGAGGAATTACTTCCGGAGTTTTCAAAGCATAACATAAAACTTAAAGAGCTAAAAATTCGGAGTATGAAAAAGAGATGGGGGAGCTGCACACCGGAAGGAGTAATTACTTTGAATGTGCAACTAATTAAGGCTCCCAAGAGATGTATTCAATATGTGATTATCCATGAATTATGTCATTTGATTCATCATAAACACGATGCTGAATTTTATCGGTTATTAAATTCCAAAATGTCTAATTGGAAAAGGTGGAAGGAAAAATTGGAAGTTACTTTGGCGTGAATCTAGTGTTGCTACCATAAAGAAAATATGGCAATAATTTAATTACCAGCTTTGCATATAATTTGGCTTAAGTTATTGGTTATTCTGCCACAGGCACGCCTTTGGCGGTTAATGGGTAAGAGGAGTTAAATTCCTCCCCTTTTGGTTCTGGTCTAAATAACGACTATACCAAGTAACCATTAACGACACTAGAATCAGCTCATAAAGATGTTTTGCAAGAACGTTTAAAACTATCAGGACAGAGATGGACAATGAAAGGACTCCAACAAATGGCTCAATTAAGAGTTGTTCATAAAAGCAAAAAATGGAACAGAATCGTCAAATTATGTCAAAATGCTGCATAATGGGAAATTTGTCGTACACCCATGAAATACTGAATGAAGGTTTTGTGCATTCTGTTCCTTATACTTCAAGTTGGCTTTAATCTTAAAAAAGTACAGATCATTGCAACAGAATATTGTAGTAAGAGGCGCTCGCGAACACAATCTTAAAAATTTTGATATCGATATTCCCAGAGATCAGTTTGTGGTGATCACCGGGTTATCAGGCTCAGGAAAATCTTCTTTGGCTTTCGATACGATTTATGCAGAAGGACAACGAAGATTCTTAGAATCATTATCCGCTTATGCCCGACAGTTTTTGGGGATGATGGAGCGCCCTGAAGTGGATTTTATAGACGGACTTTCTCCGGTAATTTCAATCGATCAAAAAACGACGAACCGAAATCCTCGTTCTACGGTGGGGACGGTAACTGAGATCTATGATTTCTTAAGATTACTCTATGCACGCGTTGGTATTCCATATTCCTATAAATCAGGGAATAAGATGGAGAAGCAATCCGCCGATCAGGTAGTTGCTTCTGTAATGGCTATGCCGGAAGGATCAAAAGTATATTGCTTAGCTCCGGTAGTTCGAGGGCGAAAAGGACATTACAGAGAACTTTTTGAGCAAACTATTAAGCAGGGATTTCTTTCCGCAAGAATTGATGGCGAATTGGTAGAACTGGAAGAAGGTTTGAAACTCGATCGGTATAAAACGCACAATATTGAAGTGGTGGTCGATCGGTTTGTAATCAGTCCTAAAAGCGAAAAAAGAATTTCAGAAAGTATTCGCTTGGCGCTGGAAATGGCAGATGGAAATGTAGTTCTTGCTACAAAAAAAGGAGATGAATTTGAAGATAGACTTTTCTCTCAGAAATTATTCGATGCTGAAAGCGGAATCGCTTATGAAGATCCGGCGCCAAATCTCTTTTCTTTCAATTCGCCGTATGGAGCATGCCAAAAATGTGGTGGCCTAGGAAGCACGTACGATGTAAGCTGGAAATTACTCGTTCCAAATAAAGAACAATCTATTGCGGATGCCGGTCTTCGGTATTTAGGAGAGCCGAGAGACGTTTTTGTATTCAAGCAGTTGAAAGCAGTTCTGGAAACCATTAATAAAGATTTTGACACGCCGTTTAAAAAGTACTCAGATGAAGAACTGGATCTGCTGCTGAATGGCGGTGGCGATCATAAATACTCTGTAAGCTATGATTTCAAAGACAGCAACGTAACTTACAAACACAAGTTCGAAGGGTTGCGAAGAATGATTATTGACCAGTACGAGAACAGCAAGTCTCCGAAACAAAGAGATAAAGCCAAAGCGTATATGAGCAAAATCATTTGCCCAAAATGTGGTGGCGGTCGGTTGAATCAGGAAGCTTTGTCGTACAAAATTGATGGATACAATATTCATGATCTGGTGCAAATGGATATTGATGGGATTCGTGATACGCTTTATGGAATTAAACTTTCAGAACGTCAGCAATTGATCGGAAGTCAGGTGTTAAAAGAAATCAGAGATCGCTTGGATTTTCTACTGAATGTCGGACTCGATTATCTGAATCTGGATCGCGAAGCGCAGACATTGAGTGGTGGGGAAGCGCAACGAATTCGATTAGCAACACAGATTGGAACGCAGCTGGTTGGAGTACTCTATATTTTGGATGAACCGAGTATAGGATTGCATCAGCGAGACAATATAAAATTGATCAGATCGCTGGAAATGTTGCGTGATCTCGGAAACAGCGTGTTAGTTGTAGAACACGATCGTGAAACCATCGAACATGCAGATTTTGTGGTTGATATGGGGCCGGGAGCCGGAGTTAATGGCGGATATATTGTTTCTGCCGCAAAACCTGATGAACTTGCTAAAGACTCGATGACGGCGAAATTTCTTAGGGATGAGGAGTTGATAGCACTTCCTGAGAAATACCGAAAAGGAAATAAAAAGAAGATAACCGTCAAAAATGCCCGTGGACATAATCTTCAGAATGTTGAATTGAATGTTCCTTTGGGTAAATTTATTTCAGTAACCGGAGTGAGTGGTAGTGGGAAAAGTTCGTTGATCAATCAAACGTTAGTGCCGATACTTTCCAATCACTTTTATAAATCGAAAAGTGTTCCGCTTCCTTACGATACCGTTGAAGGAATAGATAATGTAGATAAGATCATTTCTATCGATCAAAGTCCGATTGGAAGAACGCCAAGATCAAATCCGGGAACTTATACCAAAGTGTTCGATCACGTAAGAAGGTTGTATGCCGAGCTTCCGGAATCCAAAATTAGAGGATACGATCAAGGTCGATTTTCTTTTAACGTGAAGGGCGGAAGATGTGAAACTTGTCAGGGTGATGGCGTTCGTAAAATTGAAATGAATTTTCTTCCTGATGTGTATGTAACCTGCGAAACGTGCAACGGAAAACGATACAACAGAGAAACACTTGAGATTTTTTACAAAGGGAAAAGTATTTCTGATGTATTAAAAATGCCGATTTCTGAATCCGCGGAGTTTTTTAATGCACAGCCGACCATCAGCCGGATTCTAAAAACGTTGACTTCCGTTGGATTGGGATATTTAACATTGGGACAATCAAGTACCACGCTGTCGGGTGGAGAAGCACAGCGAATTAAGCTTTCTCGTGAGCTTTCAAAAATCGGAACCGGAGATACGCTGTATGTTATGGATGAACCCACAACAGGATTACATTTCCAGGATGTGCGAATGTTGGTGGATGTGATTCAGAAACTGGTGGACAAAGGAAATACGGTGATGGTGATCGAACACAATCTGGATCTTATCAAAGCGTCAGACTGGATCATCGATCTTGGACCCGAAGGAGGAAAAGGAGGTGGAGAAATCATTGCCGAAGGAACTCCGATTAAGATCGCAGAAGTTGAAAAGTCATACACCGGACGATTCTTGAAGCAGGAATTTGAGAGGTTGGGCAAGGGAGTGAAAAGTGAAGAAGTGAGTAATTCAATTATGTAAAAAGAGAAACTTTCATAAGAAAGCTTCTCTTGGACTCCAACACAAGAAAGGAAATCAGAAAGAAGGAATATTGAATAACTAATAACGAAGTAAGGCTCGGAGTTAATCCTGAAAACCCTTTCTAAATACCTGTAAAAATAAGGAATTAAGTAATAGTTCAGATTTACTGATGGGAGAACCGGAGAATAATGAATATCCAATAATGACCCTATCATTCGGGGTCGAGTTTTAAACTTTAACCATTTTATCAAGTGATTGATTACGGTTTACTTTACCTTTATTCTTTGCATAAATTTAATACACTCTAACTATGACATTTGAAGCTTGGGCAGTTGTTTCTGTGCTAGCACTTTGTTTGGTGTTACTCATTTCCACTAAGATTTCCGCAGATCTTATTCTGTTTGGAGGTTTAGCTCTTTTAATAATCTCGGGGATTGTTCCAACAAGTCTGGCTCTGAATGGTTTTTCTAACGAAGGAATGCTCACGGTGGCGGCTCTTTATGTTGTAGCTGCAGGTCTTAAAGAAACCGGAGCAATTCAATATGTTGTTCAAAAAGTAATGGGAAGTGCAAATACCGTTCGTGCATCACAGCTTCGTATTATGAGTCCGGTGATGGTAATGAGTGCCTTTTTTAATAATACCCCGATCGTAGCCGCTTTTATACCCGCACTTGAAAAATGGAGCCGAAGAACCGGCATACCTGTCTCAAAGATTTTAATTCCATTAAGTTACGCAGCCATTTTAGGAGGAACTTGTACGCTTATCGGAACCAGTACAAACCTGATTTTAAATGGTCTTTTAATCGAAGAAGCCTCAACTCGCTCTTTAGGACTATTTGAACCGGCTCTAGTTGGTGTTCCTAGTGCAATTGCAGGTTTTATTTACTTGATAATTTTTGGCGATAAATTACTTCCCAACAGAAGTTCAAGTATTGAAAGTTTTCAGGATACAAGAGAATATACCATTGAAATGATTGTAGAAGAGAACAGTACGTTGATTTCTAAGTCAATTGAGGAAGCAGGTTTAAGGAATCTGCCAAGTTTATTCTTAGTAGAAATTATACGCGATGACAGGTCAATACCGGCTGTTGCTCCTCATGAAAAATTAAAAGCAAATGATCGGCTTATTTTTACAGGAATGGTGAATTCAATCATAGATATTCAAGAATTTTCGGGTTTGAAATTAGCGACTAATCAAATTTTTAAACTCAACTCCCCAAGAAGAGAACGAATATTAGTGGAAGCAGTAGTGTCACCGTCCAATGCAATTGTAGCAAGAACTATTCGAGAGTCTGGTTTTCGAGATCGCTATAACGCAGTTGTATTGGCAGTTTCCAGAAGCGGGGAGCGTTTGTCTCAAAAAGTTGGAGATATTAAAATTCAAGTTGGAGACACATTGCTATTAGAAGCACATCCCAAATTTTTGAAGCAATACAGGAACTCTAATGACTTTTATTTGATAAGCTCTATCGATGATTCATCACCTACTACCTATGACGGCGCTTTTTTGTCAGTTTCTGTACTTATTGGAATGGTGATATTAGCCGGAACAGGAATCTTAAGTATGCTTCAAGCATCTTTTCTGGCCGCGGCTGCCATGATTGCTTTAAAATGTACAAGGTATTCAGCCGCTTTAGAAAGCATAGATTGGCGAGTACTTATTGCAATAGGTTCGTCTTTAGGATTGGGAGCTTCATTAGAGTCAACAGGTGCGGCATTAGTTTTCGCTGATGGATTATTTGGATTTGCAGGAAATAATCCAATATTAGCATTAGCTCTTACCTATGTATCTACTTGGCTATTAACAGAAATGATCACCAATAATGCAGCGGCAGTACTTGTATTTCCTATTGCGCTGTCACTGGCTTCAGAAATGGGATTGCAGTTTATGCCATTTGCTATCGCCATTATAATGGGGGCATCCGCAAGTTTTTCAACACCAATTGGTTATCAAACCAATCTCATGATTTATGGACCAGGAGGATATCGCTACTCAGATTATCTTAAAATAGGAATCCCTTTAAATTTGATAGTAGGTTTAATAAGCGTATCTTTGATACCTTTAATTTGGGAGTTTTAAACAGGCTATAAATGATTGATAAAATCATCACGATTGCAAGAGAAGCAGGAAATAAAATTTTAGAATATTACGAAGACGAAATTGTTGTAGAGGCTAAGAGTGATGACTCTCCTTTAACAAAAGCGGACCTTGCGGCACATCATTATATTGTTGATGAGTTAAAGAAAATCGATCCAACTACTCCGATTATTTCTGAGGAATCCGGTGTTCCTGATTATTCGATCAGAAAGCAGTGGGATAAATATTGGTTGGTGGATCCACTAGACGGTACTAAAGAGTTTATCAAAAAAAATGGTGAATTCACCGTAAATATTGCGTTGATAGAAGACGGGACTCCCGTTCTTGGTATTGTTTATGCTCCGGCTATGGAGGTTTTATATTATGCTGAAAAGGGATCGGGTTCTTTCAAAAAAATAAAGGAAGAAGAAGCTGAGCAGATATTTTCCAAGAAAGCAGATAAAGCACAACCGATAAGTATTATTGAAAGTAGATCTCACGGCTCACTTGCTCTCGAAGAGTTTTTAGAAAAAGAAGGAATTAAAGTAAAAGAAAGAGTTAAAAGCGGAAGCTCTCTAAAAATTTGCTTAGTTGCAGATGGAACAGCCGATCTTTATCCAAGAATGGGACCAACTATGGAGTGGGATGTTGCCGCCGGAGATGCTGTTTACAGATATTCCGCTAAAGAGGGTATTCATGAATCAGGAATTAAATACAACAAAGAGAATTTATTAAATCCGAGTTTTGTAATCGGATGGTAGAAAGACAGATGACGGAGACTATTGGACGGAGCTAAATGAAATATAAATTTGAAGACTTAAAAGTGGAAATTATCTGTGAAAGTTTTAGATGAAATTTATAAAATACAAGTTTTAAAGAATCATTAGCATGAAAGAACCGGCACAAAACTTCAGTCCTCAGTCTACTAAATGGAAACCTACTGTATTATGGTTTACCGGACTCTCAGGATCGGGAAAAAGCACCATTTCCGAAAAACTGTTTGAGCTAATGCAAAAAGAGGGATTAGAAGTAGAACATCTGGATGGGGATGTAATAAGAGATATTTTCCCCAAAACAGGATTTAGCAAAGAAGACCGTAATGCGCACATCAAAAGAGTAGGATATTTGGCTAGCAGATTACAAAGCCATAAAGTTTTTGTAATTGGTTCTTTTGTTTCTCCTTATAAAGAGGCACGTGATTTTGTCCGTGAATTATGTGAAGATTTTACTGAGATCTATATTTCAACTCCTTATGAAGAATGCGAAAAACGTGATGTAAAAGGATTGTATGCAAAAGCTAGAGCCGGTGAAATCAAGAACTTTACAGGGCTTGACGACCCTTACGAGGCTCCTGAAAATCCGGAACTAGAGATTGACACAACTGATATTACATTAGATGAGGCTCTGGCCCTTGTGATAGATTATCTTAATAAAAACAAATCCATCTGACCCTAAAAAAGTTTAGTAATACGTATATTTAAGTTTAAAATTATTTTCTATGAAATCGTACACATTAAATCATATTCAGCAATTAGAATCAGAAGCTATATTGATTATGAGAGAAGTTGCTGCACAATTTGAAAAACCGGTGCTGCTTTTTTCAGGGGGTAAAGACTCCATAGTAATGGCTCATCTTGCTCATAAAGCTTTTTTCCCGGGTAAAATTCCATTTCCTTTTTTGCATGTTGATACCGGGCATAACTTTGATGAAACCATCGAATTCAGGGACTGGCTAACAAAAGAGTTAAATATAGAAATGATCGTTGCCAGCGTTCAGGATTCTATCGATCAAGGAAAGGTAAAAGAAGAAAAAGGCCCCAGAGCGAGTAGAAACGGATTACAGATTACAACGTTACTAGATGCCTTAGAGAAGCATAAGTTTGATGCGGCTTTTGGTGGTGCAAGAAGAGACGAGGAAAAAGCCAGAGCCAAAGAACGCTTTTTCTCTCACAGAGATGATTTTGGACAATGGGACCCGAAAAATCAACGCCCTGAATTATGGAATCTATTTAACGGTAAAAAAGATTTTGGAGAGCACTTCAGAGTTTTCCCTCTCAGTAACTGGACTGAAATGGATGTGTGGCAATATATAGCTGCGGAAGATATTGCCATTCCCTCGCTGTACTTTTCTCATAAAAGAAGAACATTTAAAAGAGATGGCACCATTTTAGCGGAAGCTGATTTTATCCAACTTATGGATGACGAAGAAATTGAAGAAAAAACGATCCGTTTCCGAACCATTGGAGATGTAACCTGTACCGGTGCTGTTCTATCTGAAGCGTCTTCATTAGAAGATATCATTCAGGAAGTAGCTTCTGCTCGAGTTACAGAAAGAGGAGGTCGTTCAGATGACAAACGCTCTGAAGCTGCGATGGAAGAAAGAAAAAAACAAGGATACTTTTAAGAAACTAATTATTAATGTTGACTTTTGAATGTTGTATGAATTCAAAATTCAAAATTCAAAGATATGCCAAATTACGATAAAGACAACGCCTATTTAAATATGGATCTCCTTCGCTTTTCAACGGCAGGGAGTGTTGATGATGGAAAAAGTACATTAATTGGACGCTTATTATACGATTCAAAATCTATTTTTGAAGATCAAATGGAGGCGATTGAGCAATCCAGTAAAAATAAGGGAGATGATTACACAAACCTCGCTTTGTTAACGGATGGATTGTCTGCTGAGAGAGAACAAGGGATTACCATTGATGTAGCTTATAGATATTTTTCAACTCCTAAAAGAAAGTTTATAATTGCAGATACACCCGGTCATATTCAATATACCAGAAATATGGTTACCGGAGCTTCTACAGCCAACTTGGCTATTATTTTGGTGGACGCAAGAACCGGTGTCATTGAACAAACTTGTCGCCACTCTTTTATTTCATCACTACTTGGTATTGAGCATATCGTTCTTTGTGTGAATAAAATGGATCTTGTTGATTATAGTGAAGAAGCATTCAACAAGGTAGTTTCTCAATACAAGGATTTCTCTTCTAAGCTGAATGTTCCTGATATACATTATATCCCAATTAGTGCGCTTTATGGTGATAATGTTGTAGATAGATCCGAAAAAATGGATTGGTATAAAGGAAGCACGCTTTTATACACGCTTGAAAATGTAGAGATCAATAGTGATTACAATAATGTAGATAGTCGTTTTCCGGTACAATGGGTTATTCGTCCTCAATCTGAAAAATATCCCGATTACAGAGGCTATGGTGGCCGTATTGAAGGAGGAGTTTTTAAACCGGGTGACGAAATAATGGCATTACCATCAGGCTTTACTTCAAAAATAAAAAGTATTCATAACTTCAATGAAGAACTTGACGAAGCATTTCAGCCGATGTCTGTTTCTATGACTTTGGAGGATGAAATAGATATCTCCAGAGGGGATATGATCTGCAAGCCTGATAATCAACCAAACGTAGGACAGGATATCGATCTAATGGTTTGTTGGTTGAATAAAGAAGAGCTCAAAGTAGGTGGTAAATACACCATAAAGCATACTACTAAAGATGTTCGATGTATCATTAAAGAAATAAAATACAAAGTAGATATTAATAGTTTGCATCGTTTAGAAGGGGATAATAAAATTGGTCTCAATGATATCGGTCGCATCAAGATCAGAACTACAGAACCTTTATTTTATGATAGTTATTCAAAAAACAGATCTACCGGTAGCTTAATTATTATTGATGAGTTCAGTAATAATACCGTTGGCGCAGGTATGATTATTTAAGGGTTCAAATTCAAGGTCATCCCTGTAAAAGTCAGACTATTCGTTGACAAAAAAACGAGATTATATTTTAATTTGGTCTTTACGGACACCCCTGATTCAATCCGCCAGCTGGCGGCGGCGGTGTAATTGTTTTTATAAAGAATCAGCGGAAAAAAAATCAACTAATCAGTGATCAAACACCACTACAAAACAAAATTAACCTGGACTGGAAATTCAGGAGTGGGAACTTCTGGTTATACATTCTATGAAAGGAATTATCAGATGGCAGTAGATGGAAAACCCATTATTCAAGGCTCGTCAGACCCAGCGTTCAGGGGAGATTCATCAAAATATAATCCCGAAGAATTATTTTTAGTGTCCATATCATCCTGTCACATGTTGTGGTATTTGCATTTATGTTCGGTAAATAACATTGTAGTATTTGATTATGATGATCAGGCAGAAGGCATTATGACCGAGAACAAAGATGGAAGTGGTCAATTTGAATGCGTAACTCTACATCCAACCGTGGTTGTTAAAGATTCCTTAATGGTAGAACAAGCTAAAGCCCTTCATCTACAGGCGAATGAAAAATGCTTTATTGCCAATTCTTGTAATTTTGAAATTGGGCATGAGGTGGAGGTTACGTTCTCAAAATCAGAGCCATAAAAACCCACCCCACAATCCCCTCCGTGGAGGGGAAGCTCGTTGTTTGAAATAGTTTTTATAAAGAATCAGCGAAAATCAACTAATCAATGAAATCAGTAGCAAATAAGCACCAACATCAGTACAAAACAATTCTGGAATGGACTGGAAATTCAGGAGTGGGAACTTCTGGTTATACATTCTATGAAAGGAATTATCAGATGGCAGTAGATGGAAAACCCATTATTCAAGGCTCGTCAGACCCAGCGTTCAGGGGAGATTCATCAAAATATAATCCCGAAGAATTATTTTTAGTGTCCATATCATCCTGTCACATGTTGTGGTATTTGCATTTATGTTCGGTAAATAACATTGTAGTATTTGATTATGATGATCAGGCAGAAGGCATTATGACCGAGAACAAAGATGGAAGTGGTCAATTTGAATGCGTAACTCTACATCCAACCGTGGTTGTTAAAGATTCCTTAATGGTAGAACAAGCTAAAGCCCTTCATCTACAGGCGAATGAAAAATGCTTTATTGCCAATTCTTGTAATTTTGAAATTGGGCATGAGGTGGAGGTTACGTTCTCAAAATCAGAGCCATAAAAACCCACCCCACAATCCCCTCCGTGGAGGGGAAGCTCGTTGTTTGAAATAGTTTTTATAAAGAATCAGCGAAAATCAACTAATCAATGAAATCAGTGATCAAAATCAGTGATCCTGAACGATTAACCCTTTAAAATCCGTTACTCTAATCTGATAATTCATCAAGAAATAAAAAATAATGATAGAGACCGGAAATAAAATTGATACAAATTTCAATCTCAAAGTAGTACAGAATGGAGAAGAAAAGGATATGAACTTCTCAGATTTGCTGGATAGAAAAACGATTGTATCAGTATATATGAAGAACAATACATCAAGTTGTGACCGGCAAACGTTAAGCCTTGCCGAAAGTGCAGACTGGTTTGATAAACATGGAGTTAATTTGATAGCAATAAGTAAAGATGGTTGTCGATCTCACAAGAATTATGCGGAGAAACAAGGAATTAATTATACATTAGCTTCAGATCCTGATTATTTGTTTGCAAAAGCCACTAATTCCATTGTTGAGAAAAAGATGTACGGAAAAACTTTTACAGGTCCTTCCCGATCGGCTTTTGTTATTGATAAGGATGGTACTATCTTGGCAACCGTTGAAAAAATTGATACCAAAGCACACGCTGAGGAGCTGAAAGCCCTGATTGAAAGCTTGTAATTTAAAAGAAAGAGTATGAAAAGTCTGGTAATAGTAGAGTCTCCAACAAAGACTAAAACAATTAGTAAATATCTTCCGAAAGGATACGATGTGGATTCTTCCATGGGGCATATCCGTGATCTGCCTTCATCGGCTAAGTTAATTCCTGCAAAATATAAAAAGGAAAGCTGGGCAACACTTGGCATCAATCCTGATGACAGATATTTTGCGATTTATGTAACACCGCCGGATAAGAAAAAGATCGTAAAGCGGCTCAAAGATAAATTAAAAGATGTAGATGAACTTATTCTCGCAACGGATGAAGACCGTGAAGGAGAAGCAATTTCATGGCATTTACTGGAAGTATTGAAACCAAAGATTCCTGTAAAAAGAATGGTTTTTCGTGAGATTACGAAAGAAGCGGTGTTAACCGCTCTAGAGAATACACGTGATATTGACATGCAATTAGTTCATGCTCAAGAGACAAGAAGAATTTTGGATCGATTAGCAGGATATACGGTTTCTCCTTTATTATGGAAGAAGATTTCTCCGGGTTTATCTGCCGGGCGTGTTCAATCGGTTGCAGTAAAAATGCTGGTTGAACGTGAGCGAGAGCGGATGAAATTCAGAAGTGGTACGTACTACGATCTCTCTGCAATTCTTCAAAAGAACGGTGAGAATGATGAATTTAATGCGGCACTTACACATTTAAATGACAAGCGCCTTGCCAGCGGTAAAGATTTTGATGAGCATACCGGTAAGTTAAAAAAACCAGATTCTGTAGTTTTACTGGATGAAGCGAAATCGAAAGATTTGGTTGAGCAACTAAAGAAGGCAAATTGGGAAGTAACGAATGTAGATGTCAAAACCCAAAAGCGAAATCCTTCTCCTCCTTTTATTACCTCAACACTGCAACAGGAAGCGAACCGAAAGTTTAACTTTTCTGCCAGAGACACGATGAGTGTTGCTCAGAAATTATATGAAAAGGGTTTCATTACTTATATGAGAACCGATTCTACAAAACTATCATCTCAGGCAATATCTGCTGCTCGTGATGGAATTGTAGATCAGTATGGGGAAGACTATCTGTTTGAACGAGTTCGTAATTATGCCAAGAAAGGAAAATCAGCACAGGAAGCTCATGAGGCTATTCGCCCTTCCGGTTCTAAGTTTATTTTGCCTGAAAAATCCGGATTGAAAGATCGTGAGCTCAAGTTGTATGATTTGATCTGGAAAAGAACAATTGCCACGCAGATGAAAGAAGCAGAGCTAGAGTTTACAAATGTAACCATCACCGCAAAAAATAACGAAACTTCTGCTGATTTCAGAGCAGGTGGGAAGAAGATTTTATTCCCTGGATTCTTTCGCGCATATGTAGAAGGAAGCGATGACCCGGAAGCGGCGCTTGATTCTCAGGAGAATTTTCTGCCGGCAATGAAAGTTGGAGATGCTACGGATCTTCAGGAACTGGAATTCAATTCTCACGAAACAAAACCACCGGCGCGTTATACAGAAGCAACGTTGGTTAAAGAATTGGAGAAAAGAGGAATTGGGCGCCCAAGTACTTATGCAACCGTTATAAGTACTATTCAGGATCGAGGTTACGCAAAGAATGAAAGCAAGATGTTAATCCCTTCATTTACAGCTTTTGCAGTTACAGCTCTTTTAGAACAGAATTTCCCTGACCTTGTTGACAGTGATTTTACGTCTAATCTGGAAGATAAATTGGATGAGGTTGCAAACGGCACTCAAGATCCTGTGGAATATCTGGACGATTATTACAAAGGTGAAAACGGACTTCGAGCCCAGGTTGACAAACAAGAAGACAAAATTGATGCGCAGAAAGCAAAATTATTGGATCTTCCTTTAGAAGGTTTGGAAGGAATTCAAGTTGCAGTAGGTAGATTCGGGCCGTATGCAAAAATGCAAAAGAATGGAGAAGATGTATCCACCTCTTTACCGCAAGACATGAACCCAAGTGATGTGACAGTTGAAAAACTGGAAGAGTTGATTAGGCTTTCTGAAGAAGAAGATAAGCCAATTGGTGTTCATCCAGATGAAGGACTCCCGATATTTTTATTGACAGGAAGATTTGGTCCTTATGTACAGCTTGGAGAAGTAACGGAAGAAAATAAAAAGCCAAAACGTGTTTCTTTGTTAAAAGGAATGACACCGAAAGATGTTGATCTTGATCTAGCGCTCAAACTCCTGGAATTGCCAAGAAATTTAGGTGAACACCCTGAAGATGGAAAAGTAGTAAAAGCCGGTGTTGGTAGATATGGACCTTATGTTGTGCATGACGGAAAATTCAAATCTCTTCCAAAAGATGATAACGTTCTGGCCGTAGAATTAGACAGAGCCGTGGAATTGCTTAAGCAAAAAAGCGCTCCAAGAAAAAGTTCTGAACTGAATGATTTAGGAGAACATCCGGATACCAAGAAACCGATAAAAGTGATGAACGGGCGTTACGGTCCTTACATTAAACACGGTAAAAAGAATATCGGATTACCAAAAGGAACGGAACCGGAGAAGTTTACTTTGGATGAAGCCGTTGCGTTGATTGCTGAGAAAGGCTGATATCTCGAAGTTATCTTGTTTCGGATGCTCGAGATCTAAATTTCTTTAAGGTTAATAAACATAATTAAAGTCATTCCTGCGAAGGCAGGAATCTGAATCGCTGATCATGTTTAATAAAAAATTATTGGTCTAGCTGATTTTATTTCAGCATATTCAATCATTATTAATGGTAAGGGTTATATTCTGAATTAATGCAAAAGCGAAGTAATTTCCATTTTAAATATCCACCAAATATCCAGGAACTGGATCTGGCTACTATGGTGAATATGTTTCGCACCAGAGGAGAGCCAATGAGAGCCGCTCCCGGGCAGCACTTTGCTTGTGCTGTTACTCATCATTTATTACGTGAAGGCAAACATTGGTTTGGATTGTATTATTCTCAAAAAACGTGGGATAATCTGCTTACCAAAGGCAGCGAAGGCTTCCCGATGACAGAAGCTGAGTTAAATGTGCTTGGTAAACTCTATATGGCTCAGGATGAATCACCCCATAGAGAAATCATTGAAAAAAGTTCTGGTGTAACTGAGAAACTTGCTTATTTGATTGTAAATGACCTGCGATCTTTTGGTTTTATTCTGGAAGATGATGGAGGATTTTTGACAATCACTCCTCGTGGTGAAAAAGCGCTTCATGGAATTGCTCGGCGCATTTACGAAAAACGTTTTATGCCTGAAATGCTCAATAATTTTGAGATACGTGAAGATCCTACCATTGAACGAGCTCAAAAATCTGACCAAGAACAAAGAAGCTTGTTTTAGGAGTTGATATGTATGTAGATTTTATAACTGATGAACATTATAAAGAATGTGTTAGGTATGTTCTTAATTCCTTTAACAAAGCATCTGATTTACGTGATTCTATCAAACCACTTATTTATTAAAATTAATTTCGCGCATCCATTTTTTCGTTGCCAGCGGGTGATGGAGACTCTAAATCTATATTAGCCAACCTAATCCTCTATTGGTTCTCAAAATACATTTCAGTATATTATTAGTACTTTAAAAAACTTTAAATGTACTGATATGAACATTTCTCTTGCCAATGATATAGAGCCTCTCTCTGAGTTTAGAAAGAAATCTGCTGATTTTGTGAAACGCTTGAAAAAGGAAAAACAACCCATCATACTTACTCAACATGGAAAAAGTGCGGCGGTTTTAATGGATGTATCAGAATATGAGCGGTTCACTAGAAAAATAGAAATGCTGGAAGATTTACTTGAAGCCAAACAACAGGTGGAACAAGGCAAAACCTATTCGATGGATAAAGCAAAAAAAAGAATTGAAAGTCACCTTTCTAAATGGACGTAATTTTAACCGATCGCTTTTTAACACGGGTTGAGGAGTGTACAGATTATATTGCTTTAGATCATGTTCCTACGGCTATCCAATGGGCCAAAGGGGTTTTTGAGCATTGTGAGCAACTCAGAACACAGCCCGATAGTGGAAGAATGGTTTCGGAGTTTAACCGACCAGAGATAAAAGAACTAATTCATGGAAATTATCGCTTGGTGTATGAGCTAAAATCTAAACAGGTTGACATGCTCACCATCTGGCATACAAGTCAATTTTTGCCTAAAAAACCGTATTAACGGTTGGCTAACAAGCGTTTTAAATCGGATGCGGACGGGGTGCGACGAGACTTGATTGCAAGTAATTAATTTCGCTACTTCAAAGAAATTGTAATTCCCGCGCCGTTTAAATGCAGGGTCGTTAGAGGAAGAGAAAGATGCTTTCTCGCCGTACATAAACCGGCCGACCGGCCGCAGATGTCCTTCTTTTATAAATCTAATCAAAGTAAATCCTTACACAAGAAAAGCCGCCCCCACAGGGATCCGCCAACCGGCGGAAGGCTCGGCATACCAATTTCCCATTGCGGTGGAGCGATTTTTTTTGCGTAGAAGGCCCTGAGGGTTTGCTTAGTTCAAGACACCATCAGCCACGCAAAGTGCAAAGCCCGACAGATGGTAAAGCAAGATGATCACAAACAAAAAAGCTTTTCGAAAATTAATCCGAAAAGCGTTACGATATAAATTTAATAAGACAAGAGATTTTAATCGAATAATTTTTTAACCCATCCGAATACACCGCCGGAACGTTCTCCTTCACGTCCACCCGAAAGCCCATCATAGTTAGGTCTTGGTAAACCGTACGTTTTTTCAGGCTTTTCTTTCTTCTTTTTACTACGGTTGTTGTTTGAACTACCGCGGCGTGTTTTGGTATGAGGTTTGCTCTTATTTTTATTACTAGAAGCCTGTCCCTTTTTCTTCTTCTTAACTTCTTTGGGTAATTTTATCTCTTCAGGAGCGTAACCAACTTCTTTAGTGATTTTGTCTATGTCATCACGATCCATTTTGGAAACTAAAGAAACCATTTGACCCGCTTTTTTGGATCCAACCAATTCAGCTCTGTAACGGTATTCATCTACTTCACTTGGCACGTCATAATTGATTACCTGAGTTACTTTATCAATTTCGATGTCAGTTGCAGAAAGCCCACCAATAATTAAGATTTTCATCTCATTCGATGTGAACTTTTGGAACCGTTCGTTATAAGTATCTTTATTGATGCTTTCATCAACACTAACAACACCCCAGCTTTTTTTCAGAATAATTCTGAACAGGCGATCAGCTGTTCTCTTGGAAGCGGTGAAAATAACAATTCTATCCCTTGTGCTATTTTGGAGATGTGCCATCAAGGTTGAAATCTTCATTCTTGGTGGTACATTAATGTAGCCTTGTTCCAGATTTTTAGGAACCGATACTTCGCTGTCATCTTGTTGGTTCTGATCTTTTTTCAAGACAACAGAAACGGATGCTTCTTTTAATTTTTCAGCAGGAGGTTCTTCTGTATTCCCTTCTTCTTTTTTCTCAGGATTTAAGACCACTTTAACAGAAGCTTTTTCCAGTTTTTCTTTTACTTCTTCTGGATCAATTTCAGCTACTTTTACAGGCTCACTATTTTCTTCTTGTGAATTTACTTCTGAATCAGCTTCATTTGTAGCCTCATCTGACTGTTCAGTCTCTTCCTTTTTTTCAGGATTGAGCACTACTTTAACAGAAGCTTTTTCCAGTTTTTCTTTTACAGCTTTTTTATCTAAAACTGCCGGTTCAATAACTTTTTCTTCAATATCAAGAGATTGAAAACCGATCAATTCAGGATTTTTAAGTGCATTCTCAGCAAGTTGCTTCGTAGCATTATTCATAGTTCCTGAAAAAATGAGTACCTGTGGCTGGTTCTCAATAAATTCAAATATAGTCTTCACCTTACCTACCAGGCTAAAGTTTTCCATATTATGCGCTTCATCGATCACAACACATTCAAGATCGTTGAAGGTTTTTTTGGTTTTTTCCAGTATGTCAACTAATCGTCCGGGATTTGCTACAATCACGGGCGCCTCATCTATTACAGCTTGCTCTTGTGCGACTTTGTCACCTTTCATGGATAATGAAGTACTGCTCACTTGTGCATGATACCCCATCGCCCAAATCATTTCATCAATCGCTTTCGCTCGCTCTATAGATGGTGTTAAAATTAATATTCGCGTGCCAGATACCTCTCCGTTTGCTATCAACTTCTGCAATGCAGGGATCAAAAATGCTCCGCTATCCTCACTTTCATTCTTTACAAGCAGATGCTTGCCTTCTAGTGCTTGAGGAATAACTTCTTGCTGGAGAGGGGTTGGCTTTTCAATTCGTGTATCAACCAGTCCGTTCAATAAATCAGGACTCAGGTCATATTGTTCAAAAGACAATGTTCCACCTCGTTCGTTTGGCGTTATAGTTCAGTTTTCAAAGATCAAATGCTCAAAATCAGTTCTGAGCAAGAAGGAATATACAAAATGTGGGGGAGATATATCGAAAAAGAGGCATAAAAGAACAGGAGTTTCTGTTGTAGATGATTTTCAAGAGAGAATTATTTTGTAAGAATACAATTAAAAAAAGCCTTCTGAAGAAATTCAGAAGGCTTTTTAAGTTATTTTATAAATAAATTATTTAATCAAAGTCATCCTTTTCGTGGAAACAAAATCTCCACTTTTAATTCTATACAGATAGATACCTGAAGCTAGACTAGAAGCATCAAATGTGATGGAATGTGCTCCGGCATTGAATTTATTGTTAACCACTTTGGAGATTTCTTGACCTAATATATTATAAACAACAATTTCCACATTTCCTGATCTGGGTATAGAAAATGAAATGTTTGTAGATGGGTTGAACGGATTTGGGTAGTTTTGCTTAAGTGAAAACTCAGTTGGGTTTTCATCAACGTTCTCTTCTATTGATACAGCCATATTATCAACTTCAAACATATATACGGGTGTATCACGGAAATTTCGGTCGCTTGTTTGATAACCCAAAAAATTAACTCTTCCATCACCGTTATAGTCGCCAACCAAAGGTAAATATTGTTTGTTAATAAAATTTCCGGATGGATTTAATCCAAAATTGGTATTTGGTGGAGCATATAAGGCTGTTGCAACTTCAGTTGGTGAGTCGCCAATTTCATATAAAACAGCTCTTCTGGTACCCGCATTACCTACAAACAAAAGTTCATCAGCATTGTCACCGTTTAGATCCGGAATTGATTGAAGTATCGCACGGCCTGTGAATATGGAATACTCTTCAGTGATGTTCTGGTTGGAGTTATAAATATACTCAGTCCTAATCGGGATAGTAGTATCAGGTTGGTTGGTAAAGCCATCTTTTCCAAAGAAATATGTTAAGGCTCCAACTCCGTTATCAAATTCACTGTTGCTATGGTGAAATGCTATGCTTACAACATCCTGAGTTCCATCCCCGTCAAAATCGCCGCTTGCAACGCTGTTAAGGCTTCCAAAAAACCATTGCCGATTTGAGGTATTAGAAGTATCCGGGTGTAATTCAAAATCCGGGCCATCAAATGATGGAACCGCAGTGTCCTGCCCGTACATTAAGTACATTACTCCTGAAATTCGTGAATTTTCTTGAGCTAATTCAGGAGTAAGATATCTGAATGCATCACCCAAAACAAAGTCGTCAATTCCGTCTCCGTTTATATCGCCTAAACCTTGAATTACGGTTGCACCCCAGGTTGTTTGTCCGGTTAGGTTCGGAAAGTCATCATTCAAGTTTAGGGTAATATCCGGAGAATTAGATATTGAAGCCCCTCCTAAAATGATAAATACTTTTTCGGATTCATTAGATAATGTCGGACTAAACCCTAAATCATCAAATCCATCATTATTTATATCTCCAAGATTTGAAAAGACATCTAATCTATTGAGAGTAGGAGACAAATCTGTTTGCTGAAGAGTTAAATATGGAGTTGAAAGATTGCCTGTACTATACAGTCTAAATTGAGTCTGATTTTCATTTCGGTCTCTTGGACGCAATAAAACAGCAATAGATCGATCAGTTGAATTATTGAAAAATCCTGCCTGAGCATGTGATATGAAATAATTTTCGGTATCAGTATTTTCAATTAAACCCGGGTTAGCATCATTTAATCCATTCATAATTACCAGATTTTCATTATCTCCATCACGCTCAAGAATGGCAAAATTGTCATTTCCGTCATTTTCTAAATCTGAAAGATGGAATAGTTCAGCTCTGGATTTTACAGAAAAATCAGATGAATTTTGAAGAAGGAGTTCTGTTTCAATGTCATTTGATCCCTGTTGGGTTTTAAAAATTACGTTTCCAAATTTATCATCAGACTGGATTGGGAGGCTGAAAGTATTGAATCCGGAATACGCGGAAAGACTGTCATTGAAAGAATTTTGTGAGAAACTGAAAAATTCAGAGTCAAAAAGTACATCAGCAGTATTGATTGAAGAAATTGAATTGAAAGAAGCAGAAGTGCTATCGTAATTCACAATTTCCAAACCAGAGGCATCAGTAAATAACAACTCGCTACTTTCACTATCCATTATGTCTCCAAGCAGAAAAGGACCTGAAAGGTTGGAAAAGCTATTACTTACTGAAATTGGCTCCGAGAATATAATTTCTGTATCCGAAACACCTGGATAAATAAAAGTTTCTTGGAAAGTATTTGTTAACAGTAGGTCTGGATTTCCATTGTTATTGAAGTCATCAATAAGAAAATTTCTTAAGGCTCCATTTATCACTTTAGAAGTAATTAAAGACAATGAATCTTGAGCACCTGTTTTAAAAACCTGAATTCTGTATTCAAATGTTTGAGGATCTCTCGTATTAAATGCCAAATAAGTGGTGTCACCAATTGAAAACCTCTGAAATGTATTTGGAAAAGATTGAACTTCAGAACTAAGAACAACTTCCTTAAAAGAGATATCGTCAAAATTAGCGGCTCCATAAACTTCAAAGTATCTCAAAAGATTGTCATCTGTATTTTGATAATAGCCGAACAAATCTTCAACATCATCACCATTCAAATCTTTTCCAAAACGGATCAGTAAAGACCTTTGCTGAATGCTCAAAAGCGTATCAGATTGAGTGGTACCCACTGAGGTTAAACCGGATGAACTTCCGGAGTATAGTGTGGCATTCCCATTGATCCCTAATCCCACGGCGTCGGAGAAACCATCACCGTTCAAATCACCTAAAGGATACACTCCAGAATATAACAACTGGTCATGAGCGATAGATAATTCTGCTCCCCCAAAGTAAATTAAAGATTTATTCACGATGCTACTTATATCCGAATCTCTTTCATCGGCTACTGAAAAATACCTTTTCCCCAAATCATCAACACCATCTCCATTCACATCTCCAATACTGATAAATGCCCCGGATGGTATGAAGTTGATTTCTTCATCTAACCAAGGAGTTTGATCCCACAATTGACCAACCGGTCCGAATGTAGCTACGTTAGATTTATTTCTGACAAAATCTAAGCTATTCATTGATTGAGTATCTTTATAGAAGTCATTTTTATCAAGAGAGAGATAATCTACTACATCAATATTGTTGTCTGTTGCTTTTTGTGCATATCCCGGATTAGTTATTAAAAGAAAAAAAGTAACCCAGAAATAATTGTACCTATATGTTTCATAATAGTGTTTTTAATGAAAATTGTAGAACAATTTATCAAAAAAAGAGAATTGATCAACTACATAAATATGTAGAATTAACTATCAATTTCTTTTTTTGCTCTTGTAGAACTTTTTCGGGAAACTGAAGTAGTTAAAATTAGATCCATCTTTGTAAACCCAATGATCCTCTTCAACAAGACCAAGAGTACAAAGTATCTTTTATAACCTGAACAAAGTGCCGGAAGTCCCCCAAACAGGGAAAGCACTCCTTAGTTTTAGTGGATGAACATGGAGAACGATTAGAACACAAATTCGAAGTAGTTTCCAGGTGAAGAATTAGGAATAGGCATGAATTCTATAATTGGGTGAGGTATTTAAACAAGCGAGTCGTTTACGCTGCAGCTCTTTCGGCAGTTGGCGGATTTGAGTGACTCCTAATGTAAGTTGGGTTAAAGCTATTGAAATAGTTTTTAGAATCTGCCGAGGGCATCACTTTATGGGAGCTCTGGTACCAAGGGTTGAAACCTTTTCTTGCTTATGTTCGAAATAGATCGGTTACTCAGAAACGGACTACTAGTTTATTAGTCTTACTGCTAGCTCCTACATAAGCAAGCAAGTGTTTTTCCGCCGATTGGCGGATGCCATAGGCAAACACTGCGGAGGTTTTTGGGAAAACTCTGAAAACAATCACTTGTCTAGATTAATCAGATAGCTTTTTTTAATCCATCATTCAAAATCAAGAATTCTTTAATTTTTTATTCTTAATTTCTTCCCCGTACTGCAACTTATGAGATATCAAAATACTAAGCAGGGCAAACGATGTGAACAAGTAAAAGCCGATCTGTAAACTGGATGCGTTGGTGGTCATCATATCTACATACGTAGTGATGGATTCCAGATCTTTTAGTTGCTCAGAAATAATTCCCGAGAACCCAATAAAAGCCATAAATATGGCAACAACCATTACATCTGCCATTGACCATTTTGATGTTTTGAACACCATAAACTTAACTACAGAGTTTTTGCGCAGTTTTTCAGAATAAATATAAAAGATTGATGAGATTAATTTTGAAACGGGAAATAAGACACTAAACGAAAGCACTAAAATACCTACCGCCATTACATCAAGTTTAGAACTTTGAACCATTACAGAAACTACTTCCAGAATACTTTTACTTTTGAAGTATAAAACCTGATCAGTGAAAATAATGGATTCACCCATCAGCTGAAATTCCATTTTCGAAATTCTCGCATCTATATTAATCATTGGGAGAAGTAAGCCCACAACTAACAAACAACTACAGATTATAGTTAAAAGCAGGTACTCTGTTGAACTATATTCTTTGGTAAAGAAGACTCCAATTATTAATAAAAAAACCAGGCTGAATACTAAGATGGAAAAAGGATGCTGCTGGTTTTCAAGCAACAGGATTTTCGTCTGTAGAATTAACCGTGCCGTTTCTTTGTCGGGGGCATCATGAAATGATAATATTCTGTTATATGCAGTGTAGTCAATTTCCGAAAAGGTCTTTTCAGAGTATTCATCCATTTTCTCCAACAAAAACTTTTTGGCGAGTTCTTTGTTTTTGGGGTCATTAATGAAAGCTATAATGCTGTCCGTAAGTAGTGGTATATCTTTTCTCATTACCCCGAATACATCCGTGATATTTGCTACACTTCCTTTTAAAAATCCTTTTACGCTTCCTGAGTTTCGTTCGTAAAAACTTTCTTCTAATGCATCAACTGCTTTATCTAAAAAAGTTGAAATCGTTTTTCTTAACGTGTCTTCCTTTTGTTGCTCAAGCTCGAACTCATTTAGTCTTTTAATGATGATATTAGAAAGTTCAGCCTCCCATTCATCAACACTAAAAATGCCATATTTTACTTTTGATAGTTCGATAAGCTCCATTTGGAGTACTCTTTTCTTTGTCTCAATTCTATAAATAAAGATAGATGAGGCTATCACCGTAAGTAGTAATACAATGAGAAATGGAATTCTGAATTTGTTCAATGATACCCGATAGTTAATAATTAGCTAAGTAGTAGGAATTGTGAAGCGCTAGGTCAAATAATGACCTGTTAATGCAAATTAAAACATCAAAATAAATTTGTTCATTAATAGCATCATCTCCAAGAAATATTTGAATTATGAAAAACCCATTATTTTTAATTATATCTCTTTTTTTAATCAGTTGCGCCTCTTCAAATTTTACCGGCACAAATAACACTCGCTATACTGGGAATAATGAATATTGAATGAGGAATGAGGAATAATGAATGAGGAAGTAAGGCTCGGAGTTAATCCTGCGAATCAAGAAAATCCTTTTTCAATCCCGATCAACACGGAATGAGATTTAAAAACTGGAATTCCGGTGATTCAATCTAATGCTTATGGAATGATTTACGGGGCACTTGCGATGTTTTTAGTGACTTTGGTTCTGGGGAAGGAAATTAACTTTGAAGTTTCTCAAAGCTATGTGCTGTCACTTCTTTACTTAGCTGTTTTTGGATCTATTATAGCTTTCGGTGCATTCATGACATTGATAGGAAATATTGGGGCAAGCAAAGCAGCTTATGTTTCACTGATCGCACCGGTAATTGCACTTACTATTTCTACTTTTCTTGAAGATTATACGTGGTCGGCAATTAGTTTAAGTGGTGCAGTTATGATTTTGGCAGGAAATGTAGTTGCACTTCGGTCTTCCGGAAAGAAAGAGAAATTATTTCCTAGAGTTCAGGAGTTGGAAGTTCCTGTGGAAGTATTAGAAGATAAGTTGCCGGATCAGCTTACTAAATAAAATCTCTGTCATATCTTCTGAAAGCATCACTTTGTGAGAACGACGTGAGATAGCTAAAGAGTTGATTTAAAATTAGATTCTTAGATTTCTTCCCCTGGTCGAAATGACAAAAGAGCGGATTATGAAAATTGATAGATAGCTAAAGAATCAACTTGCTAAACAAACTTCCCGCAGTTTTTGCAGTTTGTCCGTGTTGATCAAATTCTGGATTCAACTCGCAGATATCAGCAGAGATGAGTTTGCCGGAATCTTTAACCACTTTGATCAGATTTAATGCATCATTCAGTTTCAAGCCATTCCATGCCGGCGCACTTACTCCGGGAGCAATAGCGACTTCAAACACATCCAAACAAATGGTTAAATAAATAAACTCTCTTTCTTTGATAAATTTTTGCGCTTTATTCAGGCTTTTATTCTCATTGTTAAAGACCTCGGTATTTAAACAAAATTGTGCGCCAAGTTCATCGGCTTTATTGAATAGAGACTTCGTATTGTTGTCCTGATTAATGCCATATACAAAATATTTCAGATCAAGGTCGATTTGCTCAGCATGTTCATGAGCCTGTAAAAAAGGAGAGCCGGAATGCGGAATTCCGTTATGCGGACGAAGATCAAAGTGAGCGTCAATGTTTAAAATACCTAGCTTAGCATCAGGTTTGTTTTGCTTTAAGAAAGAAGAAATTCCGGAGAAATGACCAAAAGCGGTTTCGTGACCGCCGCCAACGATAAATGGTTTATTTTTTGATTCTAAAATATGATGAACAGCTTTTCCAAGTTCGGCGTGGCCGGTTTCCAGATCATTATTCTCAGGAGTGATATTTCCGGCATCGGTAAAACCGTCTGTATTTCCATGCCAGCAAAGTGAGCTGATTGATTTTCGAAAATGATCCGGCCCTTTGGAAGCTCCAACACGCCCGCCGTTTCTGTTCACTCCAATATCTGAAGCAAAACCAAGCAGTACAGGCTGTTTTTTTGCTCGGATATTTTTTAAATCCAAACATTGCACAACCTGATGAAATCGGAATTGATCAAAATCAGATCTTGAATCAATTCTTCCTGCCCAGGTTTTAGGATCCGTTGGTTGGTATAATTTGGAGTTAAAATTCAAATAAATCCTCTTTGATTATTGTAGCTGATGGTTTTAATTGTCCCTGTTGATAGAAGACATTCCTGAAATCGTCCGTCTTGAAAACAGTGAATGTTGCATCGCCTTCCTTTTTTAAAATTCCGGCTTCAATTCTTAATGCTCGGGCAGCACGAAAAGTGATTCCGGCTAGTGTTTCTGCAATAGTTAATTTTTCTGATGCACCAATAATGGATGCCTGAGTGATCAGATCACCCATCGGCGCAGATCCTGGATTCCAATCAGTGGCAATGGCAACACAAGCGTTGTTATCAAGAAGTTTTCTGCATGGTGTGAATTGCATCCCCAACCCTAATGAAGCCCCCGGAAGAGCTACGGCTACGGTTTCAGATCGTCCAAAAAGTTCGCAAGATTCGTCATCTGTAAATTCTAAATGATCAGCAGACACACACCCTTCTTCGATAGCTAATTTTGATCCACCGGGATGAAATTGATCCACATGCATGGTAACATCAAATCCTTTCAATTTTAAACTCTTAGTATAGTTTTTTGCCACTTCAACATCAAAAGCTCCTTCTTCTACAAATATATCAGCACGATTTGCCAGCTTTTCTTCAACGATTACGGGAGCAACTTCTTCCAATAAAAAGCCTAGGTATTCACCATGATTTCCATCAAAATCTTTTGGTTTGATGTGCGCTCCTAAAAAAGTAGGAATAAGTGTAACCGAAGTTTGTTCGTTTGCTTTTTTAATTGCCCGAAGCATTTTAAGCTCGTCTTCAAGATTCAGGCCATACCCCGATTTTACTTCTATGGTTGTGATTCCTCTTTTCAAATGTTGTTGAGTTCTTTCAAGTATCAGTTCAATCAATTCAGTTTCAGAAGCTTTTCTGGTTTCAGCAACAGTATCAGAAATTCCGCCACCTGAAGCTGCTATTTCCAGATACGTTTTTCCGGCAACTCGCATGGAATAATCCTTCACCCTCGTTCCACCCCAGCAAATATGTGTATGACAATCAACAAAAGAAGGCAGGGCGACTAAATCTTCGTTGCCAACCAGCTTTTTCTCAGCATCCGAATGAATGCTCTCCAATTCTGAATAAATTCCTAAATCTAGGATTTTTCCGTTTTCGGTGACGATTCCCGCATTGGTTAAAACTTCCAGCTGTTCATCCTTTAGCGGACCTTTAAGCGGTAACCCGCTCATAGTGAGGAGTTGAGAAAATGGACCGTATAAAGTTTTTGCGCTCATTTAATTGAATACGTAAAGGGTTGGGTTGTATATGTAACTTTCAATAATAAATGCCCTTTTTTCTTTATTTGTATTTCTATTTCCAAGCAATCTCTCGGCTCCAATATTTTTAATCTTCCTAAATCCGGTTCATCGATCCTAATCATCTTCAGTAATTAATTTCAAAAGCCTTTCTTTAGCCCTATCCAAGCCTCTATTTTATAAATTCTCAACATGCTGCTTTATTCTCGCTTTTTCTTCTTCTGAAAATTCATTTTTATAAAGCTCTTCAAAAATAAAATATATTCTTTCCTTTTCATTAATATCCGGGCGTTCTCTTTCTACTCTTTCTTTAATTAAGTCATATCCTGCTTGCATCATAGAAAGCCCCATTTCTAAACGTTCTCCGTTTGTTTTAGATAAAATTATATCTAGCTGCTTTTTTTTTATTTGATCGGTAGTGTCTTTCATGGAAGTAAATTAAACGTATTTAGGTTTAATTCTTTTATCCATTTTTCTAAATAGTTATGATCTATACTTTTGTTCTCCAAAAGATGTGAAATATCTTCTTTCTGAATTTGGCTTTCTGAATCCTGCATCCATCTAAACTTAGATATAATTAAATCTTCAATAGAAACTATCCACACATTTAAACCAAAAGCCGTTCCTCTAACTTTTCTTTTAAATTCTGTTCTGTTAAACAATGAATTTTTTCTGATAATGAAATCAATTTTATACCCTGATTCATTATCGATCACATTAAACATTCCCCTTCTTTTTATTTCTTCGCTAATCCCTTCTTTATATATATAGAATCTGGACTCAAAAATATCAGCAAATTCTTCAATCTGATCTTCTTTTAATTCAATGACTATATCAATGTCGCGTGTCATTCTGGGAATGGTATATGTACTCATCGCAACACTTCCTGAAAGCATATATTCTATGCCTTTTCTTTCCAACTCTGTGGATACAAATTTAAGAAGTTGCTTGAGTTCCATAACTTTATTTTGATAGCATAATGTAATGAAAGACTGTCGTCAACACGAAATTATTTAAAGCGCTTTTTACTAATTCAATTTATCCTCATTCTGAAGCTCTGCTTCGTAATTCAAACAAGGAACTCCTGCTCCAAATAATGTTTAGCTAGCCCATTAACCTGTGCATCCCTCGGATTCAATCCGCCAGCTGGCGGATTGAATCATCTCCCTTCAAAGGGAGAATTACTTTATCACATTGATCTCAAAATCCCTTTCTTAACTCCAACCAAACTTTCTATTTTATTAAAGTGATCGATTCCTTCACCCATCACAAATAATGGTATTTCATTTCTGGTATGAGTTTTAACAGATAGATCTTCCAGATTTCCATGATCGCTGGTTATCACTAGCACATCTTCACTTCTTTTGTGTTTGATGATGTGAAGAAGAAATTCATCAAGAGACCGTATAACTCTTCGGGCATCTTCAAGGCTTTTCTTATGCCCGGCTTTATCAGTTAAATAATATTCGTATAAAACCAGATCATGATCCGGTACTATATTCAGTAATCTTTGAGCTGCCTCTGTTGCCGTGATTTTTGGAATATTGATTTCCAACTTTTCTCGCCAAGCATTTTGCACAATTTCTGCGGTCAAAGCTCTTTCAGCTAATACATCTTCTGTAGAATTTAGCTTAACATCCGCACTTTTAGTCATTAGCGTGGTACAACTCCATCTGTTTCTTCGCCTGGCGTATTCAAAAAAAATAGGCGGATAGGCATTTAAAAAACAGGGTTTCTTTCCGGCTTCTTTTACCGCATGAAAAATGCTTTGTTCTTTCAGAAGATGTTTGATTCCTGAATGCGGATAAGGTCCGAAGTGCTTCCCAATTATTTTGGAAGCATTTTCTCCGGTAAATAAAGTTGTTTGTCCTGTTCCACTTTGTGGCAACCCTTCAACTTCAAGATTTGCATCAATAGCTTTATATATTTGACTGGAATTTTTAAATCCTTTTCCATTTTTAAAGAAATTTTCGCCGGAAAGAATTTGAAAGCTTTCGTAAGAATGCGAAAAAAAAGGATTCTCGGCGCTTTCATTTCCAATCCCAACTCCATCTATAAAAAGAAAAATTACTGCCAAATCACTTCTCCAGTATCAAGGTAACAGGACCATCATTTACTAACTCTACATCCATCATAGCACCGAACTTTCCGGTTTGAATATCTAATTCCGAATGCTCTTTAAAGTATCTGATCATATCCTCATACATCGGTTTGGCTTTATCCGGCTTTGCCGCTTCAATAAAACTCGGCCGAGTTCCCTTTTTAGCATTACCATATAATGTAAATTGAGAAACCACCAAAATTCCTCCTTCCACATCACTCACCGAAAGATTCATTTTTTCATCCTCATCTTCAAAAATTCGCAGCTTCAGAATCTTTTCACACATCCAATCTAACTGCTCTTTGGTGTCATCCTGATGAATGCCAACCAACAATAATAAACCCTGCTCAATAGCTCCTGTTATTTCATTTCCTGCTTTTACCGATGCCGAGCTCACGCGCTGAACTATAACTTTCATATTACAAATTATGTTAATTACTATGTGGATTACTACCTAACAAAAACTGGATAACTCAAATCGTTCAAAGTTCTCAACAAGTTTCCACATTTTATTCACCTAATCAACATCTAAAAAGAATAACTTTTGCTGTTAATTGGGTTCTACTAATTTATATGTACGAAACAGATACAGTTGTTGATAACAAAAAAAGAGCTTATTTAACTTGCTGTTATTTATAGAAAAATAATCAACAATGATATCCACAAAGGTTTGTCAAGCGATGTAGACAAAAAGAATAACTTTGTTATCCACAAATCCACACTCTCTACTACTATACATTAAATTAATTAATCTCATTTTATTTGTCTTTTAGAGTGTGGATAAGAAGTTAGAAAAAGGATTCTCAAAGAGTTTTATAAGAACGTATATTTGAGTAACTAAAATTCTTGAGTTCATGGATAAAAGATACCCTATCGGAAACTTTGATTATGATAAAGATCATAATATAGCAGATGCAGAAATGTATGTGAACCAGATCGAGGAACTTCCTTCAAAAGTGAGAGCTCTTGTATCGGAATTATCAGAAGAACAATTACATACTCCATACAGAGAAAATGGCTGGACACCCATTCAAGTGATCCATCATATGGGTGATAGTCATCTGAATTCATTGTGTCGTTTTAAGCTGGCAATGACAGAAGATAATCCAATCATTCGTCCATACGATGAAAAAACCTGGGCTATACTCGGAGATTATGAATTAATGGATATTGAGCTGGGATTGATTTTTTTAGAAGCTCTTCATGCAAAATGGACTGCTGTTCTAAAAACGATTAAAGGAGATGACTGGAAACGAACTTTTCAACATCCTGAATCAGGAATTAATTATACACTCATAAATGCATTAGCGATGTACGCCTGGCATGGGAATCATCACTTAGCACATATTGAACTTGTTAGATAAAAATCCCTAACAACGAGCTTCCCCTCCAACGAAGGGGATTGCTCCGAAGGAATGCCTTTGGCAAGGGGTGCGTCAGAACTGGGAAAAAATTATTACAATAATACAATCAAATGACAAAAAAGACATTCACATATAAAGATTCAGGCGTAGATATAAAAGCCGGAGAAGAACTTGTTAATTCCATAAAAGGAGTGGTTAAAGAAACTCACGGTCCTGCTGTACTTTCCAATATTGGTGGATTTGGCGGTTTCTTTAAACCTGATCTTGGAGCATTTAAAAATCCTGTTTTTGTGAGTTCCGTGGATGGTGTTGGAACCAAACTGATTGTGGCTTTTAAAGCCGTAAAATATGACACGGTTGGACAAGATCTTGTAAATCATTGTGTGAATGATATTGCGGTTTGTGGCGCTACTCCTTTGTTCTTTTTGGATTACTTTTCTACCGGGAAACTGGAACAAAATGTTGGGTACGATGTGATAAAAGGTTTTGCCAAAGCCTGTAAAGAAAATGGAGTTGCTTTAATTGGTGGTGAAACTGCGGAAATGCCGGATATTTATGGCCCGGGAGAATTTGATCTGGCAGGAACCATTGTGGGAATTGTGGATGAAGACAAAGTAATCAACGGTGCAGGAATTGAAAAGGGTGATGTACTGCTTGGATTCAAAAGTTCAGGTTTGCATACCAATGGATATTCTTTAGCCAGAAATGTATTGTTTACAGAATATGAGGTGAACGATCATGTGGAAGAATTGGGAAGTACGGTTGGAGAAGAATTATTACAAGTTCACCGATCATATTTAAGTTTGATTAACGAATTAAAGGAAATGGATGGAGTCAACGGATTTTCCCACATTACCGGTGGCGGTATGGTTGGAAATACGAAACGAATTCTTCCCGAAGGTTTAGCTTTGGATATAAACTGGGATGGCTGGGAACGTCCGGCGGTGTACAAGCTGATCCAGGAAATTGGAAATGTACCCGAAGAAGACATGCAGGCAACTTTCAATCTTGGAATTGGATTGGTGTGTGTGGTTTCTGCAGATAAAGTAGCTGCTGTAAAAGCAAAAGCAGAAAGTTTAGGAGAAGAGGTTTTTGAAGTTGGGGGAGTAATTAAGAATTAAAGATTAAGAATTATGAGTTTTGAAATAGATGTTTGGAAGGAAATAGAAAAAAATGAAATGATATTTGTGGATTTAAACTGAGAAGCAGAAAGAACTTCTTTACTCCAAATGAAAGAATACGTTTTAGAAAAGTCTAAGGAAGAAGATAAATTTAAGAACTACAATGAAAACCAAAAGTACTTTAGATTTATTGGAATAATTAATCATTCAATTAATAAAATAGTAAATGACTTTTTTCCTTCTTATAAGAATTGTGCTTTTGAAGTAAGTTTTTCTGCAAATAATGGAGAAGAAATATATTCGCTCAATTGTTTTTACAATTTTAATATTTATGGTAGACAATCAAAAAATCTTTACCATGATTACGAGTTTATTAAAAATGAGATAGATATTGGTAATATTGGATAGGATTAACTTTTAACCCAAAATCTAACGCAAGCGTCTCGCTTGTGTGTTTCTTGCCAAGTATGGGTCCAAGCGAGACGCTTGAACTAGGAAAAACAGATCGAAAGGCGGAGGAAGTGTGAAGTTTACTAATTCATAAACCACACACATCCCTCAGATTATCCAAAGAACCTATTTGGATAATCGTCTCCCTTCAAAGGGAGATTTTATCATGAAAAAAAAGTGTGAGGTATCGCAAGGGAGATTAAAATCAGCGCATATCATTAACAATCAGCAAATCAGAGATCCTAAAGATCCCCATAAAGCTGAATAAACTTTTCTTCGGCTGCAGTTTCACCAATTAAAATAAGATCGCTGTTTTCAGGGATAGGAATATTTGGATCGGGATTTATAACCTGTCCCTCAGTACTTGTATAGGCAATAACATTACAGCCTGTAGTATGGCGAATGTTTGCTTCAATAATTGTTTTACCGGAAAGCTTAGAAGGCGTTTTTAAGCTGAACACATTCAGACCTTCCGCAATCATAATAATATCGTTATCCTCATAAATATTAAATATGGCATTTGCTCCCATTGTGGCATACGACATCACAAAATCTGCTCCGGCACGATGCAAAGAATGTACGTTTCGTTCAATGGTAGATCGTGCTACAATATGAATGTCAGGACGAAGATGTCGGCAATAAATGGTGAGATAAATATTAATATCATCCTCATTGGTACTGATAATTACACTATGAGCCGTATCTATACCTGCTTTTTTGAGTGTATTAATATCGTTGGCATCCCCAAGAATAAAATTTTCTTTATTTCGAATACGATCCGGATTCTTATCGATAATTTTAAATTTGATATTCCGTCTTTTCAGGTGATAGGCTGCAGCTCTTCCAACTCTACCACCACCAATAATAATTACAGGTTCTTCATTAATTCCATAAATACCAACTAACTCATCATACTTTCTAAGTTGATCAACCGATCCTGCCATCATAAGCACACTATGGTCACTGATTTTTGTATCAGGATGAGAACCGAGAAAATTCCCGCGCTCCCAAATCCCCACAATATTGATTCCCAGTTTTTCACGAAGCTGAGTTTCTCTCAATGATTTCCCTATAAAAGGAGTGTCATGCGCTGTTGCTTCAGCAATGATGATATCTCCAAGGCGACCAATGGTATGAACCCGTGCATCCTGTCCCAACGTTCTTCTGGAAAGAGCACGGCCAAGTAAATTCCCCATATGAAGCACATGATCGCATCCGGCTAATTGTAGAATGTCAATCGAGTCGTGAGAATTTGCCGTAGCTACAATTTTAATGTCTTTACTAAATTCCCTTACTGTATGTGCCACGTTTGTATTAAACATATCGGAACCGCTCGATACTACTAAAGCAGCCTGATGAATTTGGAGCTTTTTATACGTTTCAGGATCATCAGCCTCACCCAGCATAACACGATATCCATCATCATATAAATCGAGGGCAGTGGTTAAATCATCCACCAACAAAACATATTCTTTCTGATATTGAGTAAGTTTTTCGATGAGCGATTTAGTAATTGGATCAAAAGTAGTAATAACCACGTGATCTTTTGTGGTAGATGGGAGTTCTCGAGGAGCCCGAGCCCGTGATTGAGCTTCCATCCAGGGCGCATAAAAGAACTCAATAAAAGTGAACGGCAGCATGATTAGAAGCACAATTATACCGGAACCAAGTACAATCATGGAGAACAATCGTCCTAAATCGGATGTAAAAGTGATGTCGCCAAAACCGAGGGTGCTCATAGTTACAAGCGTCCAGTAAAAACCAGTGACCCAACTGTGATTCTGTCCTTCCATTCCCATAATAACGTGGAAAAGAACGCCGTATATTGAGATCAAAAAAACAAGAATACCAATAAACTTAAGAAGCTTAGCAATATTGGTTTTTGTGCCTTTATTGGATATAAAATAAGTTATTTGTGAGGAAAAGAACTTCATAAAGAGATGTAATTAAACCTTTGAACGATGTAGCTAAAACATCGCCAATTCTTTTTTTATATCAAACGAAGGTTTTGGAGAATTAAAAAGAGATCCTGTATTCGAAAGAGGCAGAGCCTAGTGTAGCGTCAATGTTCATTTGTCGGTTAAAAGCTATCGGATAGCCTGTTCATTGACTATTTGAAAAAGGGGATAACAAAAAACACTATCCATCACCCCGTTTCTCACCCACATTACAACAGTTTCCAAATTTGAAGGAAACGAACTCAAGTCGCCGGAAGAAGAGTAGAATTCGTCTGACCACTGAACCTGATTTATTGGTTAGAATCAGGACAAGAAGTGGTCTGACGATTCGATGAGGATACGATATTGTTTTGGCAACGATACTCTATGATTGTAGTTCCATCCTTCGGCTCAGCCGGAACAGACCTGCCATGCCTGATTGAAAAAAGAGCCGGCCTGCACGAAGCCTATCTAATAAAACTCTCTATAGATTCCATGTTTCGGCGAAGGCAGGGTGATGGAGCGGGCAAAGACTGTCCTGTCTATTGGTGAAATTTCAGCTCCCTATCTGACGACATCTGAACATTGACTTTACACTAGCTTCTAATAAAATTTTTGTTTGCTAGAAACTCCTGCACATCCCTCGGATTCAATTCGCCAGCTGGTGGGTAATCATCTCCCCTATCAAAGCCGAAGCTTTGCGCAGGCAGGCTACGAAGGGAAATTCAAATGCTCAAAAATAATTCCGAAGTTATTGCTTCAGTCAGATAAGAATCAAAAGGAGAATATCAGCGCAAATTATTAACAATCAGCCAATCAGTGATCTTTTCAAAATTTTCCATCATAGCCTTGTTAATCTCATCAGTAGAACAAGTGGTTTTTGCTCCAATATATTTAGTACCCGGGAAGGTAGATTCTCCTTTAAATTCTAATTTAGACTGAACGGCTCCTTTTTCAACATAATCTTTTAGTAGATTTAATCCTCGTTCGTAATCCATTCCTACATAAGCTTCCATCATTTTCTTCATCCAGAACATGAAAAAAGGAAGCTTGCTGGCCATAGTTCAGGTTACAGTAGTGCGATCATTATTATCAGAAAGGAGAAATTTAACGTTAGCTTCAGATTTCCACGGCTTTAGAAAAGTAAGATTGTATTCAATGGAATTGTTTTGATTTTCTAAAGTGACACTCATTTTTCCCTCTCCAACTCTATTTCCTTTCCACTCGTAATATTTAGCATCATCAGAGATATTAACATCAACCCCCTCTTCCATAATAAGCCAGGGAGACCATTTCGGGCAATGGTTAAAATCGTTCAATTTTGAGTACACGTTGTCGATTTGGGAATGTATTGTGGTAGAGCGCGTTACATTAATTTTTGGCATAGTACTAAGGTTGGGAATGGTGGTTTATGAAATGAAACAAAATGTGCTTTTAAAAGCAAAAATTGTGCGTTTTCTTAACAAATAAAGTGATAAGGCAGTTGTATCTTGCTACTATGAAAAGGGGAATGTTAGAATGATAAAAGTCAGTCGGTTTCGGGCGTATATAAGAAAGCACAAAAAGAGTGCTCCTGTAATTTTTTTTATACTTGGCTTTGTCTGGGATTCCCTCACGCTCGGGAGTGTTGATCGTTTGTATGATCAAATCATACTTTGTTTGTATTTACTTTCATTAAGTGGGGCATTGTATTTGTTTAATTTATCAGATGATGATGCTTGGAAGGGGACCTTTATTGAGCGATTTGAGGATTATTTTCCGTTAGCCATTCAGTTCTTTATTGGAGGATTATTTAGTGCGTACGTAATCTTTTTCTTTCGGAGTGTTTCTTTTACAAAAACGGTCTCTTTCTTCATCATTCTTGTTGTTCTGTTATTCGCAAACGAACTACTCAAGAAGAGGATCTCCAATAAATACTTACAGTTTGGAACGTATTTTTTTGTGAATTTTACGTTCTTCACATTCTTTATTCCTGTTATCGTAAATGTAATGAATACATTTGTATTTATTGTTTCGGGGGGAATAAGTCTTTCAAGTACGCTTTTTTTAGTCACATTTATTTATGGTAAAAGTCCTTCAACAAGAAAAGAATTAAATAAAACTAAGCTTGTTAATTTAATTCTCGTGATTTATGCAAGCATTAATGTGTTCTATTTTTTCAACTTAATTCCTCCGGTTCCATTAGCAATGGAGGAAGGAATCGTTGCCCATAATATTGTAAAAGAGAATGATACTTATACTGTTACTTATCAGGAGGGTGGGCTTTTATCCATCTTTGATAATGAAGTATATTATAAGCAGGGAGATAGTTTGTTTATTTTCACTTCCATATTTGCTCCGGCTGATCTTAAGAAGAAAATAAACCATCATTGGCAATGGAAAAATCCACGTACCAGAAAATGGGAAACTTCTGATAAAATAGAATTTGAAATAACCGGAGGAAGAGAGGGTGGTTATCGTGGCTACACGTATAAAACGAATTTACTGGAAGGAAAATGGAAAGTGGATGTAACTACCGATAACGACCTGATTCTTGGACGAATTAATTTCAATGTGGTGTTCGATTCAACTTCTATAGATAAAAACCTAAAGACAGAAATTTTTTAACATCAGTTCCCACAAAGTGATGCCCTCGGCAGATTCTAAAAACTAGTTCAACAAGCTTTAAACCAGCTTATCAGGGGAGTCACTCAGAGCAGAGCGATGAGTCTGCACAAACATAGAGCTATTTCGTAGCTGTGTGGATTCTTCTCCGCCAGCTGGCGGATCTGAATACAAATTATTTGTTTAAGTATCTTTAAGAGTACTTTAAGAATCCCACAAAGTGATGCCTTTGGCAGAACTCAGGTTATTAATAGGTAGCATTTAACGTTAGTTCGATATAAGACATCCTAATTATTGTTGATTAAATGGTGATGGTGTTTGTCTAAAAGGCTTCCAATTACTCGGTCTTTGAACGGTGGTCGGAGAAAGCCTGCCTGCACGAAGCCTATCTAATAAAACTCTCTATAGATGCCATGTTTCGGCGAAGGCGGGCCTGCCTACACTAACTGTTTCGGCGAACAGGTGGGCGTGCGTGGCCGAATGGACGAATAAATCTCTACAGGCCTGCCTGCGCGTAGCTTCGGCGAAGGCAGACTCGATTCAGAAAACTGAAAAGGAAGAATGAAGACCATGAGATTTATTCAGCAACACTGTTCCTCACGCCGACCAGTGTTCATAGCCGGGAGCTTCCCGCCAATTGGCGGATGCCTTTGGCATTGTTACTGGAGCCTGTGCTGAGGAAGCTCAGTATCGGCACAAAAGTAAGGCGAAACAACTATAGAAGGCAGTGTGTTGAATGTGTTTGTTTTAGGTTCTTTCTAACTTTTAGTGGGTAAATCATTATTTTCTTAAATTAGCATATAAAGGATTTACAATAGTTAAATCAATATCTCCAGCTAAAAGAAATGCAATAGTCTTAAAATTTACAGCTATTTTGTACCCTCTAGCTTTTGATTTAGCAGCTTGTATTACTGAATTTAATCCTTCAAGTATGCCATTGTTTATTGGTCTCAGCAAAGGGTTAAAACCCTGCACTTTTAGTGCAGCACTTTAGTATTTCGAAAAAATCTAAAAGGTAGTATTATGGGTTTATGAAAAGAGGAATGCGAAGGGGCAGCCATACGGTAAGTAGGCTGACTTGTCACATAGTGTGGGTAACCAAGTACAGATATCATGTGCTGGAGGGGGATATAAAGAAGCGTTGTCGTGAATTAATCATTCAGGTGTGTGAAGGGGAAGAAGTTCAGATTTTGAAAGGCGTAGTAAGTAAAGATCATATTCACATTCATATTGAATATCCTCCGCGTGTGTCGATAAGCCATTTAGTAAAACGGATGAAAGGTCGGAGTTCTCGACTTCTGCAAAAGGAGTTTCCATCGCTTC
>CAXBHO010000020.1:0-40825 GCA_963975485.1 uncultured Balneola sp.
CATTCTTAATTCTACATTCTTAATTCTACATTCTTAATTCTGCATTCTTAATTCTGCATTCTTAATTTTACATTCTTAATTTTACATTCTTAATTCTACATTCTTAATTCTACATTCTTAATTCTGTTTTAAAATCGTCCAGCAGCGTAACCCTTCTCTGGTTTGAGCAATCAATTCTTTTTGTCCATCGCCATTCAAATCGGTAATGATAGGATATTTCATTCCTGAAGTCGGCAGGTCATAAAACCGATTCCCCGTCAATACTTCCCAAGCAAACAACCTGCCAAATTCAGCAAGTGCTAATAAATTTTCATTTTTATCTGAATCTATATCAATTAGCGTGGGCTCAAAAGTATCCGATGCAGGCTGCCCTAAACTTTCAGTTAACCGAAGTTTTCCAAGTAGATCAAATCCAAAAATAGAACCATTTCTGCTTTGTGTAAGCAGTAAGTCTTTTCTGTAAAACCCGGTACTATCTTTCAAAAGTACTTTTTCTGCTTTGCTTACAGAGAGTAACTCATTATTTGTGACGTAAAGTGATTTTATTGAAATAGAATCCATGCGTTCAAAAGCACCCAGAGAATCGCTGAAACTTGGATTTTTACCAATAGAATAGAAATTTCCATCTGATCCCGCTCCATATATGGAACTTTCATATACAAGAGGAGAACCATTAAATCCTGCATTAATAAACTGCGGATAACCGGGACGTACCGCACCATTTCGCAACCAACTATGAAGTATGTTTTGCGAAAATGCCCAAATAGACCATGTTCCATCAACTTGGGCAAATACCGGTTTGGTTGTAATGGCAGTATTTACACTTCGGGGCCATCCGGAAACATTTTCGCCCCTTCCATCAATAACATGTACAAGTCTATCATCAGTGGCAGCAATAACTTCCGGAATACCATTTCTTCGCACATCAGTAACTACGATTGGAGAAGTAATTTGTTGATTTAATTCGATAGGGAATTTTGGTAAAAGCGTTCCGTTTTGATTCCATGCGTATATCTTAGTTCCTGCACCAAGCATTACAACAGGTTGATTATTGCCATACCAATCGTATAGAACGGGGCTCCCAACAGGAACGCTCCCATTTGTTGATGCCTGCATCACAATTGTTCCATCTGTAGCAACGGCATATACATTTCCATTGTCAGTAGCATAAATAATTTCATTGCTGCTACTTCCAATAATATCTCCCAGAATAGGAGAACCTGTTAAGTCACTATTTGAAAGAGAAGCAACCCACAATTCCTGATAAGGTTGGGTTGAGCCTTCTTTGTTTCTGGTTTTAAGAGAAAAATCAACAGAGGATTGATTAAGCCTTTGCAGGGTAATGTGAGCAAGATCAAACTGACTCAACAAACTTACTGCGGCACTTTTTGGTAATAAAAAGGGTTCTAAAAATTTTTGAAAATCTCCTGAATCAACCCAAACAAAACCACTTATTTCAGCAGGAAGATCTTTTCTGATGTCCGCATAATCATCCTCATAATAAATAACTCTTCTGCGCGCTCGGTCTGATTCTACGCCTTCTGAAAGACCACGCCGATCTGAAATTACAACTACATCTCTGGAGAATGAGATATAGAAATCAATAAATGGACTGAGTTCAGAGCCGATTAATTTTGATAGAACAGAACTGCTTGCAAAATAAGAATTCCCAATGGTTGAAATGTATCCGTCTCTTGAAAGCTCATTTAATTTACTTCTAAGTTGTGAAGTATTTCTGAGTTTTCGCATTAAGAGATACTCTCCATTTGAAACTAATCCGGATTCAGAAAAGGATACAAATGCAAAAGGAGCGTCCAATGAGTTTGCAATAGAAGCATAATCAGAATTAGAATTAAGAAGAAGAGAATCTAATTTAGTTACCCTCTGCGTTGGTTTGGAAGGGACTAGCTTTGGGACTGATCGGAACAACGCAAAAGCAGTGGCATTACTTGCGATAAATCGGTCCAGAGAAACAGGCATGTTTTTGGAAGAAATCGCATCAATTAAAGCAGATCGTGATGTATCAGAAAGTGTAATTTTACCTGATAAATCAATGGTAGAGCTAAGAGAATCCCCCAAATCATCAAATTGTAAAGAGGCCGAATTGGAACCTTTAAAGGAGTTTGCAATAGAAGGGCGAAAATTTACATTAGCAAATTGTTCAACCCACTGGTCAAGTTTCGGTGTGTTCATGATGAGCTGTCCGGGGATTGGATCAGTTGGTATTTCCATCGAAGGGGCAGAACCAATATAAGATCTTACTGCAGACTCTACTGCCAGGCTCGATGAAGAAAAGATAACCCAGTTATGAATTTGGGTAGCATAAAAAGTTACACCAACTTCTGTATCAATTTTATGAACGGTATTACCTTTCAGCGTGTAATAGTTCTGTGAATGAGGTTGGTAGAATTTCTTTACCCAGAAATCAATAGACGTTTCAGAACTGGTAATCCAAATCAATTCAGATTCTGTTGATTTGGAAGGGAAAACAGCTACTCCTTTTAAGGATAATTTAGAAAGGATATTTTTATCAAAATTAGAAATCTGTTGAATGGAACTAATTGTTATATCATCCAAAATAGAAGCATATTGCATTCGGGATATTGTTGAAATAGAAACATCTTGCTTTGGGATGATGAGGAAGCTGGCTTCGGAAGGAACTAACGCTGTCCATGGTTGTTCATCAACCGAAGAGCAAGCCCAAAAAAGAGAAACGATAAAGGTTGTAATTAGTAGCGAAAGTACTCGTTGCATAAATGGATTTACACCATCTTTTTTTGAATATTGAATGTCTATTGGCTAAGTCTCTTTTATATAAAAAGTTCCAACCCAATTAGGATAAAAGTAACATTTTTTTAGGCTAAATGAGTTTTCTAAATCCCATTTTTTTATTTGCGTTAGTAGCAGTTGGTCTTCCACTGGTTATTCATCTGCTCAACTTACGTAAACCAAAGCGCATTCAATTCTCAACATTGGCTTTTTTTAAAGAGCTTCAAAAAACCACGATTAGAAAGATAAAGGTTAAAAGATGGGTATTATTAATGCTTCGCTTGCTGGCTATAGCAAGTTTAGCCATGGTTTTAGCGCGACCTTTTTTACCTCCGGCTCTAAGTACCGGTGCTTCAAGCAATCAACCTACGGTGTACGCTATTTTGGTAGATAATAGTATAAGTATGAGCAGAATTGGATCAAAGGGTCCGCTTTTGAATCAGGCTAAAGAATTAATCACAACTATTGTAGAATCATCGAAAGAAGGCGATCGATTTATTATTCAACCAACAAACGGCGAACCGTTAAATGCATCGGTTTCTACGGCAAATCAAGTAAATCGCAGAATTGATGAAATTGAGATCACTAAAGCAGGAGCTTTTCTTTCAGAGAGAATAGGCACATTATTTAATGTATTAGAAGAATCCCCATTTCAGAATAAGAAAGTCTATTTGATTGATGATCGTAATTCTGAATTACTCTCAGTATTGAACTCTACATTTGAAGAAGAAAAATCAAAATTTGCTCTCACCATTTTAAATGTTGAAGAGGTAGAAGTTCAAAATACCTTTACTTCAAAGGTAAGTACTACTTCATCAATGGTAGGAAAGGATATTCCATTTACGCTGGAGGTGAGTGTAAAGAATAGCGGGAATGTGGTTGCCGCTAAACAGTTTTTAACCCTTAATGTAGAAGGAGCTACTGTTGGGCAGTACTCACTTCAAATTGCTCCGGAGGAAACTCAGACTTTTTCATTTGACATAAACCCAAATAAAAGTGGATCAATTACCGGGGTAGTAAGTATTGAAGGGGACGGATTTCTATTAGATAATGAGTACTATTTTTCCATTCAAATTCCATCCAAGCGGAATATTCTTTGGGTAAATAAAAACTCTAAAAATCCAACGGATGTTTCTTATACATCAGCCATTCTTAACGCTCAAGGGGATAAAAACAATCAAATAGAATATAAAAGCATTACAACTGAAGAACTGTCGAGCACAGACATAACAGGATATGATGCAGTAATTCTGGAAGGTATCGATGAAATCCCTGAATACATATTTTCCAACATTCAGGAATTTGTTCAAAACGGAAAAGGGCTCATATTTTTTCCTTCTGAAACGGCAAATATTCAGAACTATAACAAGTTCATGAATCTTTTTAATGCAGGAAATTTTGTAGGTGTGATGGGAGAATATACTTCGTTCAAATCAATAGCGAAAGGTTCTGAGTTATTAGAAGACCATCCTATTTTTACCGGACTTTTTGAAAGAGAATCTGACGATGAACAACTTACATTTACTGTTCCTGATATTTATTATTACCTGAAATTGAGGACTAATAATTCAGGCTTAGGTTTAAATATTATCGAAATGAATAATGGAGATGCACTTCTGAGAGAAAAGAAATTTGGGGAAGGAAGGGTTCTGATTTATACCATCGGCAACGATCCTAGTTGGTCTAATTTTCCTGTAAAAGCACTTTACGCACCTGCTTATTATCGAACTATGTTGTATGCCAGCTCTCTGGAAGAAGGAGGACTAAGTAATCAGTTATTGGGTGATACTTTTGAATGGAAAGGTAATGTTGATGCACAAAAAGCAGAACTAATTTATAACAATGAATCAATTCAAGTTAATCCGCAGAACATTGGTGGTGCAATTTCGTTGAATTATACGGGTTATGAATGGGAGCCGGGCTGGGTAACTGTTACTGACGGCACAAACGAGTTCAAAACAGCACTGAATTTGGCACAAACGGAATCAATTTTTAATTCGGAAAATAATATTGGCACAGAAGGGCAGGATAATGTTAATATAGTTGATGCCGGTTCGTTAACTTCAGAACAGATAACCAGTGAAATTAAAACCAGCGGTTTCGGAAAAGAAGTTTGGCATTGGTTCATGATGGCGGGGTTCTTGCTTTTGGTTCTTGAGTCTCTGGTATCCATATTTTACAAAGCAGAAACGGTAAGTTAAAATGAAAGAAATACTATCTATATTTTTTCAAGGAGTGATTGTATTATTTACGATCTCATCGACGTTGCTTGCAGGATATTCTGTGATGAATAAATTTCGACTTAGAAAAGTAAGAATGAGTTGGAGATCTGGAAAAATAAGAGGCTATCCTCTTTTTGCAACTGTATTTTTGGGTTTAATAGGAAGTTTAGGAATCATAGCCATTGTTATGAATGATGTAGCAAACTTCCCGATTTTTGCAAGTTATGTGTGGATTGGTTGTATGTGGTTTGTGTCCAGTTATGTGGCTTCCAAACATTATATAACCGATTATGGAATCGTAAAAAATATCAATGAACCTTCACAGACAATTCCTTGGTTTCAGATTTTAGACCAGGTTGAGAAAGAAGAAAAAGGAGGAATAGAGTATTCATTTTCGTATTCTGAATTGGATAAAACTCTTACAGAAGGCTTCAGGCAATTAAAAATTTATGTGCCGGATAGTAAGAGAAAGGGATTCGAAAAAATCGTATCTTTAAAATTGAAAAACAGGTTTGAAGGACAAGAATTACCTGATATAGATTTAAAAAGTTTACAAAACGACTAAAAGAGAAAGATAGATTATTGTTAGACGACATTAAAAATTCTGACATAGAAAAAGAAAGAGTGATGCTGGTAGGGCTCTATGGTTCGGATACCACCAAATTTCAGGCAGAAGAATATTTAAAAGAACTTGCGCTGTTGGCAGATACTGCTGGTGGTATTACGGTTGAAAGAGTACTTCAAAATAAGACCAATCCTGACATCACAACCTTTGTTGGTAAAGGAAAACTTCAAGAGTTAAAAAAGCTTAAAAGCGAGTTGAATATTGATACGATCATTTTTGATGATGATTTATCTCCTACACAAGTTCGTAACATTGAAGCAGGCACCGATGCCAAGATCTTGGATAGAAGTGCATTAATTCTGGACATTTTTGCAGGAAGAGCTAAATCGGCTGCGGCAAAAACCCAAGTTGAACTTGCTCAGTTACAATATTTATTACCTCGATTAACCCGGTATTGGACTCACCTTTCTCGCCAAAAAGGGGGAATCGGAACAAAAGGGCCGGGAGAAACTCAGATCGAGACAGATAGAAGAATTATTGGTCAACGAATATCCACTCTTAAAGACAAGCTCAAAAAGCTGGATCAGCAAAGAACTACCCAGCGAAAAGGGCGAGAAGGAATGCATCGGGTTTCATTGGTTGGTTATACAAATGCAGGGAAGTCAACGCTGATGAATGCATTAACCGAAACCAATGTACTTGCCGAAAACCGATTGTTTGCCACACTTGATTCTACCGTGAGAAGGCATGAGCTTGAAAATCATACCATTCTTCTCTCAGATACCGTAGGTTTTATTAGAAAGCTTCCTCATAATTTGGTAGAAAGTTTCAAATCTACGCTAGATGAAGTTCGTGAAGCGGATGTGCTTTTACATGTAGTTGATGGATCATCTAAAATGGTTCATGAATACAAAGAAGTGGTTGATACAACGCTGGAAGAACTTGAAGCTACCAATACAAGAACTATTTTGGTGCTTAACAAAGTGGATATGATGAATTCAGATCAAGTCAGAGAAATGAGATCAAGCTATTCTGATGCCATATTTGTGTCAGCAGAGCAAAGTATAGGTTTGGATGAACTCGAGGCTAAGATTGAAACAATGATAGAAAGTGAGTATGAAGATTATGTGCTTCAAATTCCAATGAGTAAATATAAAGCGGTAGCTTTTATCCATGAAAATGCTAATGTTGACAAAGAAATTTATGCAGGAAGTGATGTAGAGCTTACATTCAGCATGGCAGAAAAAGATTTTGAGCAACTTTCACACTTGTTGAATACTATTGGGACAAATGGAAAAGTTATATAGATCATGATAGTTAATGAAATCCTAAATACCGAGATAGCCCCGTTAAAAGTAACAGATCCTGTTTCTCTGGCCCTTGCTAAGCTGGATTTACTTCACATCAATAAGTTTGTGGTGATAAATGCGGAGAATAAAATTGCAGGATTGATTAGCCTCGAAACACTTTCGGAAGTCGTAAATGAAGATACAGTATTAGCTGAATTGCCTTTAGAAGAGATTGTTTCGGTTTCAAAATCTCAGCATCTATTTGAAACCACACGACAAATGTTCGCCAATGAGTTATATGTGCTTCCCGTTGCTGATGGTGAAAACAATTTCTTAGGATTAGTTCGAAAGAGAGAAGTACTTAATGCGCTTAAGGAGATATTCAATCTCTCCTCTTATGGTTCTGTAATTACTATTGAACTTGCTCAGATTGATTATACATTATCAGACATCGTCCGAATTATTGAAACCGAAAATGCAAAAATTCTGGGAGTAGCTGTTCAGCAACCTAATGATGTGATGGATTCAATTAAAGTGTCAGTAAAATTGAATCTTGAGGATTCTTCGGTTATAAGTGCGGCTTTACGACGATTTGGATACGTGATAATCTCTGAAGATAGAAGCGAGAGTATGGAAAGTAATTTTTCTGATCGCGCTGACGAACTTATTCGCTATCTTGACATATAAGGAATAAACATAAAATTATATTTTAGTGATAAATGCGCCTTTTGGTTCAAAGCAGCTTACTTTCTTTATTAACTCTACTCTCAGTCTCGCTCTCTGCACAGCAAGTTCAGTCGCCTTCTTCAAAAGCATATCAAACAGGAGTTGATCTTTTTGAGAAGGGTTTTTTTGAAGAGTCTTTAAAGAAGTTTGATGAGTTTAAAAGTTCCAATTCAAGCTCAGAGATCAAACCGTTTGCAGCTTATTATATTGCAAGAGCCAATACCGGAATTGATTCATCCCGAATAGAATATTTTTATCAGGATTTTATAAGACGATATCCAAAACATGAGCTTTCCAAGAAATTGCTAAAAGATCTTGGTCATCGTTTTTCTAAAGATGGGAAATATGGCGAAGCGATTACTTACTATCAAAGATCTCTAAAAACATTCAACACTCCGGCTACAGCAGCAGAAACGGAATATTGGGTAGCAGAAGCCGCAGCAGAAAATGGAGATAATGTAGCTGCCCGAGGGTATTTCTTAACTCTTGCAGATAATCACCCTCGAAATAAGTGGGCTCCTAAAGCACTGTACGCACGAGGAAGATTATACATCGCAGATAATAAATTCGATTCTTCTTCTATTGCTTTTGAAGTGTTGAAAGAACGATATCCCAACGATCCTATAACAAGAAGAGTTGGTACAGCTTTAGGGGAATCTTACTATCAGCAGGGTAAATACCAGAAAGCAATAGACGCACTAAAAGCAGCCATGCCTTATTTAGATGATGAATCGAAAGAGAAAGCGACTTTCTTGATTGCTGAGAGTTACAATTTTCTGGGAGATTTTAAAGAATCTTCAAAAGCGTACTTGCAGTATCTGAATCTTACAAGAGGTACAGGCAAAGAACGTAGTGCTCATTACGGATTAGGTTGGCTGTATCACAAACAAAAAATTTACCATTGGGCAGCAGATTCGTTTGAGAAAGCAGCTAAGGGCGATGATGAACTGGCAAGAAAGGCGTTGTATTATGAAGCGATAAATCAAAAACTTGGTGGGCAGTATCAGAATTCTTTAAGCACTTTCTCAGAATTTGGTGAGAGATATAAAACCGGATTGTGGGTAGAACAAGCATTTTATGAATGGGCAATTTCATCGTTTGAGTCGGGACAATACGGCGATGCGACTGAGACACTTCTTACTTTGATTAGAAATGAAAAAAACATGGAAGATCCGGGCAAAGTGTACACGTTGTTAGGGGAATCTTATTTTGCAAACAATGAATTCACTCGTGCAACCCGGGCATTTGAAGAGGCTGAAAAAGTAGCAGATATTGATCCGGAATTACGAAGACAAGCCCGGTTCCAAAAAGCTTGGATTCTATATAGAAATCAAGCTTATGAAGAAGCACAACCTGTTTTTGAATCAGTGTATGCAGAAACACCTAACACAGATCTTGGGGCTGAGGCTCTATTTTGGAGTGCAGACAGTTATTATAAATTAGGACGATATGAGGATGCAGTTCAGAGATTTTCCATTTTTATCAGAAACTATCCAAACGATGAATTAATCGGCGCTGCACGATATTCGTTAGGATGGAGTTATTTTGTAACCGGTGAGTATGAAAAAGCAGTAGCTCCTTTAGAAGCCTTTTTAAATGATTACAATCCTCCACCAATCGCACTATTTCCGTATGATACAGATACCCAATTAAGAATTGGTGACGCTTATTATGCTCAAGGGAAATATAGAGAAGCGATAAGTTTCTACAACAAAGCAATTGGTGCAGAACCGGGCGGAGACTACGCAATGTTCCAAGTTGGAAACAGCTATTACCGATCTGGAAGAACATTTGAAGCAGTAACTACTTTCAGGCGGGTTCTTAGAATTTATCCGTTCAGCAGGTTGAAAGAACAGGCTCAGTATAACATTGCCTACATTTATTTGAATTCGGATAATTATTCTCAAGCCATCGAAGAGTTCCAAACGGTGATCAGCAAATATCCGGGTACAGAATGGGCGGCGCGATCTCAGTACAACATTGGGGATTCTTATTATAACGCCGGCGAATATGAACGGGCAATTGAAGCCTACAAAAACGTATTAGAGAATTATCCTCGAAGCAGTTATATCATTGATGCGGTAAATGGAATTCAATATTCACAGCTTTCATCAACGGGTGTTGACAGTAGCTCAGCGGTATTGGAGGATTTTCTAAGCAATAATCCAAGTAGCGGTACAGCTGATCGTTTGCGTTATCGACAGGCAGAAACAGTGTATCAAACCGGTGATTATGAAGGCGCTATTAAAGAATTTCGTCAATATTTAAGAATCACTAATTCTGATAATTTAACTCCTGAAGCCTATTCAAATTTGGGCGATTCCTATAGGCAAACAAACCAAATTGATAAAGCGATAGATGCTTACCAAACTGTTGTGGATGAATTTCCGAGTGATGATCAAACTCCATCAGCGTTAATTATTTTAGGAAATCTTTATTCAGAAAAAGGTCAATACGATACTTCCCATAATTATTTTGAGCTATTACTTGAGAAAGGCTCGAGATTTGAACAGGAGGCTTATGTAGGAATGGGTGCCGCTAGTTTAGCTTCAGGAAATACAGGGTTGGCAAAAACCGAATTTGAAGAAGCTCTTAAAGTGAATCCGAATAATCCTGCTGCAAGTGTCGGTTTAGGAAAAGTAGCTGTAAGCGAAAGTAGATTTGAGGATGCTAAGGCATTATTGGCTCCAATAGCAGACAAGAGCACTACAATAAGTGGTGCCGAAGCTCAATATTATTTAGGAAGAATTGAACAGGATCAAGGTAATTTTGAGGCTGCAATCGAAAATTATTCAAAAGTGCGAGTGTTATTCGAAGCATTTGATATTTGGGTTTCTAAGGCGCTGTATAATTCAGCTGAAAGTCACATCCGATTAGGAAATAGAGGCGATGCAATCAGCATCCTGAATGGAATAATTGAAAACTATCCCGATACAGAAGGCGCTCGACAAGCGCAGCAATTATTAGATTCTAGGGAGTAGTAGATTAAATACAGACCATTCTTTATAGGCGCTAAGTAATTCTTTGATAAAAATAAGGTCAAATTTTTGGGTTATAGCCTTCGTGGACACCCCTGATTCAAATGCTGTACGCAATTGAATCATCCCCTCTGGGAGAGGGGAATTACACGGTCATTTTTGATGAGCAATATTGAACTATAAAAAGCTAAAAATCTGAGTTCAATTCTAAAAATGTTGTTTAATGTCTCTGAACAGAGTATTTGTCATCCAGAGCGGAGCGAAGGATCTGCACAGCTAACGAAATAGCTCGTTTTTTGTGTAGGCTATTCCCTCGGCTCTGAGTGACTCATATTGTAAGTTGGTTTAAAACTTGTTGAACAAGTTTTAGAATCTGCCGAGGGCATCACTTTGTGGGAACTCAAGCTACCAGTTATGAAAGAAGAATAAAAGCTACTACCAAATTATCTAACATCTAAAATTCAAAGGAATTCCCGATAGATCTTCACATTCGCTTTTATTGGTATAAGTATAAGCGAAGATTCTTAACAAGAATGCTCAGAATGACTATCTTTATCTACAGATTTTCCAAATTTTCTACTATAAATGATCAAAAAAGTATTTCCTTCTTCATTCCTAAAAGGAACATTATCTCCACCTCCTGACAAATCCATTTCTCAGCGGGCAGCTATTTTCTCGTTATTGCATGAAGGAATTTCAGTCATAAAAAATTATTCGCAGGCCCAAGATCCACAAAGTGCCCTCGAGTGCGTGGAAGCATTAGGCGCAGAAGTAACAAGAGATTCAAATTCAATTTCTGTAAAAGGAACTGGAAGAACGGGAATTAAAGCACCAAAAGATGATCTTGATTGTGGAAATTCAGGTACGGCAATGCGCTTATTGGCAGGTGTTATTGTTGGTTCTGGGAAACAGGTTCGAATGTGTGGAGATGCTTCATTAACATCGCGGACTATGACCAGAATCATTGATCCGCTTGAGAAAATGGGAGCTCATATTTTGGCTAGAAATAGTGCTTATGCTCCGCTAATGATCTCAAGGAACGAAAAGTTGAAGCCGATTGATTTTGAGTTACCGATTCCCAGTGCTCAATTAAAATCCTGTATTTTATTAGCCGGATTGTTTGGTGAAACACCAACACGAGTAATCGAAGCTATTCCAAGTCGTGATCATACCGAGCGATTACTTCAGCTTAAAGTTGAAGAGTCCAATGGGGAAAAAATAATTTATTCTTCTTTAGATGATGAAATTCCCAATCAAAGTTATACCGTTCCGGGAGATTTTTCTGCAGCTGCATTTTGGTTAGTAGCAGGATGTATTATTCCAGACTCTGAGATTCGACTTGAAGGCACAGGATTGAATCCGACACGAAATGCATTACTGGGAATTTTACAGGAAATGGGCGCTAATATTACGATCGAGAATGAACGAATGGAAGGTGCAGAGCCGGTTGGGGATATCATTGTAAAATCTTCTGATTTGAGGGCTATAAATATTCCACAAAATATAATCCCGAACTGTATAGATGAACTTCCAATACTTGCAGTTGCCATGTCCTTTGCTGAAGGCATTTCCGTGATTTCCGGGGCAGAAGAACTTCGTCATAAAGAAACAGATCGCATTATGGCAATTTCTGAAATGCTGAAAGGGGCAGGTGTGAGTTTTGAAGAGAGAGAAGACGGATTAGAAATTCATGGTAATCCCGAATTTAAATTCGGTTCAGCGACCTTTAAAAGTTTCCATGATCACAGAATCGCGATGGCATCGGCTGTGCTTTCTTTGAAAGGTAAATCTGAATCAAAGATTTTAGACGCCGAATGTGCAGCAGTTTCTTATCCCGGTTTTTGGGAAGATTTGGAGGGGATTTCGAAAAATGAGTAATTCTAAAGCAAATCCCGGATTCTTCTTTGAGAAGAGTAGTATAGAAGTTCTTTCAGAAGCAAACCTGCCAATTAATTTAAATATTTACTGTCTTTAACTAAGAAGTTAATTCTCCCTTCGAAGGGAGATGATTGTCCAAAAAGGTTCTTTGGATAATCCGAGGGATGTTGTGAAGTTTAGAATTTAATAAATATCACAACATCCTCCGTCCGCTAGCCAGCGGGCACCTCCCTGACTATGCCTACCGGCAGGCTTCAAAGGAGGATTGTAGATATAGCGATTTTAAAATCAGCTAATCAGTGATCTATTATGCCAACTTTGTCTTTGTCTGACTTCCCGTCAAACTTCATCTGACAGCTTTTCCAAAGGCGGAAATCAGGTCTGCAAAAATTTCATTCTTAGTTTGTCGGACTGTCAGTGTACTTTTAAAAATACTATTTGGCATTTCTCTTGTACTAAAAAAAATGAACTTGATGAACAATTAATCAAAAAATAAAGAGGTCAAAAGTTATGGCACTTATTAAATATTCAAAACCAAGTACAGATCTATTTTCAAGAAGATTTAATGATATCGTTGACGAAATGTTCAACACCAATAATGGGATGAATTATCGTCAAGACAGCTTTATGCCAAATGTAGATATCGCAGAAAGTGAAACTCAATTTGAAATTTCTGCGGAATTACCGGGCTTAAAGAAAGAGGCTATAAGTATCGATCTTGAAAACGGACGATTAACCATTAGCGGTGAACGTAAATTTGAAAATGAAGAAGAAGGTAAAAACTACCACAGAGTAGAGACATCTTACGGAAGTTTCTCAAGATCGTTTTATCTGCCCGATAGCATTGATGAAGAAACCATCAACGCAACTTATACTGATGGCGTACTGAACATCACTATCCAGAAGCAAGAAGAGAAAATTAAAAAACATATTGAGATAAAATAATCTCAATCCGTAGTTAATAATTAGTTGATGCTCAGGTTGTTTGATTGCACCCTGAGCTTTTCCGTTACAAGATGTAAACCGCATACAATTTTCCGGTGGTACATCGTTGTAGCATCGGTTGATAACAAACAAAAAATTAAGAGACCTATGAATACTACTGTAAGAAATATCTTTGGCGTGGCTGCTGCGATGATTCTTTTATTGGGAATGAACGCATGGACAGGCAACAATTCCAGCCGAAGCTTGCCTGAATATACTACTGATAACAATGTAACATCCGCCGAAAACAGGCCTATTAGTTCGTTGTTGGATCTGAACAATGCAATCGTGGATATCGCTGAGAAAACGAATCCTGCAGTTGTAACGATTACTACTGAAAAAGTGCAGGAACAGCGTGTAATGAGAAATCCATTTTCTCAGTTTTTTGGAAATCCTTATGGACAACAAGATCCAGAGACCAGAGAATTTACTCAACGAGGTTTAGGTTCGGGAGTAATCGTTTCTGAAGACGGTTACATCCTGACCAATAATCACGTTATAGAAAATGTAGATGAAATTAAAGTTAAGCTCTTTAACGGCGATGAAGTTGAAGCAGAATTGATCGGTACCGATCCTTCAACCGATATTGCTGTGGTAAAAATAGATATGGATAATTTACCGGCTGTCAAAATCGGAGATAGTGAATCGCTAAAAGTAGGTGCTTTTGTTTTGGCGATAGGAAGTCCGTTAAGCCAAAACCTGGCTCATACTGTTTCTTTTGGAATTGTCTCAGCTAAAAGTCGCTCAATCGGTCTGATTAACAGCGGTGCCGGCTTTGAAGATTTTATCCAAACAGATGCAGCTATTAATCCTGGAAATTCCGGTGGCGCTATGATAGACATGAACGGCGAATTGGTAGGAATTAACTCTGCCATTGCATCTCGTTCAGGCGGAAATGATGGAATCGGTTTTGCCATTCCAATCAATCTTGCCAAAAGAATTATGGACGATTTGATTGATGACGGTGAAGTATCCAGAGGTTATCTGGGAATGTATTTTGGTGGAGAAGTTGACAAAACTATGGCAAAAGCTCTTGGACTAGATGATGCTCGTGGAATAATCGTGGCAAGAGTTGAGGAAGACGGACCATCAGATAAAGCAGGATTAAAAGAACAAGATGTGATCGTAGCTATAGATGGACAGCAAGTGGTAGACTGGAACATGTTCCGCTCTAAAATAGCTTCAATGAAACCAAATGATGTTGTAAAACTGAATATCATCAGAAATGGAAAAGAAAAAACAATTGAAGTAACACTTGGTGAAAGAAACATAGATGAAATAGCAAGTGTTCGTCCTGAAAAAGCGGAAAGTATGGAAGAGAAATTAGGCTTTACCGTTACAGATCTGGATGCAAATGTTCGTGGTCAACTTCAATTAGATAGCTCAACAGAAGGAGTAGTTGTAAACAAGATCAAAGACTCAAGTAATGCTTATGAGCGTGGTTTACGTCGCGGAGATGTGATTACCACGGTGAAGAATAAGAAAGTAGAAACGAGTTCAGAATTTTATGATGAACTTGAAGAATTACAGAAAAAAGGCGAAGAAGTCGTGCTTCTGAAAATAATTAGAAATAATGGGAACCAATTCATTGCTTTCGAGTTAAAATAATATCCTATTTATTGTACCCCGAAAAACCAAAGCCATTTCCTTGATACGGAAATGGCTTTTTTTATGCTATGCAATTCCGTCAGCACTTCTCTTTGGCACGATTTTGGACTTATAAGATTTGAAATAACTTAAGAGGACGAGAATTATGAATTTGAATAAATATACGTTAAAAGCTCAAGAGACAATCCAAAAAGCATTGGAATTGGCGCAAAGTGGAAATAATCAAGCGTTGGAACCGGCACATCTTTTAAAAGCATTTTTGATTGATGCAGACAATGTTGTTGTAAATTTGTTGAATAAACTGGGAGCAAATCTCAGAGCAGTTGAAGAAGTTGTAGATGCTGAATTGGGAAGACTTCCCAAAATTCAAGGCTCATCCGTATCCGGGCAATATCTTTCAACTACTTCCAAAGAAGCATTTGATAAAGCTCAAAAAGAAGCCACTGCTTTGGGGGATGAATACATTAGCTCCGAACATGTTTTAATTGGTTTTACGGAAACCAAAGGGCCGATTGCCTCACTATTGAAAGATCAGGGAGTAACCAAAGAGAATATTCTAAAAGTTCTTACGGATGTGAGAGGAAATCAAACAGTGGACGATCCTAATGCAGAAAGTAGATACGGAGCTTTGAAAAAATATGCCCGTGATTTAAACGAGTTAGCAGAAAAGAATAAGTTAGATCCTGTAATAGGACGTGATCAGGAAATTCGGCGCGTGATGCAAATTCTAACCCGAAGAACTAAAAATAATCCCGTATTAATCGGAGAACCAGGCGTTGGTAAAACTGCCATTGCAGAAGGAATGGCTCTACGAATTGTTCGTGGTGACGTGCCCGAGGGATTGAAGTCCAAACGCATTATGGCACTGGATATGGGATCGTTGGTTGCAGGGACAAAATTCCGTGGAGAATTCGAAGAGAGATTAAAAGCTGTGGTCAAAGAAGTAACTGACTCAGACGGTGAACTGATCTTGTTTATTGATGAGATCCACACTTTGGTTGGTGCAGGAGCCACAGAAGGAGCGATGGATGCTGCCAATATTTTGAAACCGGCACTGGCTCGTGGAGAAATGCATGCAATCGGTGCAACTACTCTGGACGAATACAGAAAATATATCGAAAAAGACAAAGCACTGGAACGTCGTTTACAAACAGTTTTGGTAGCTGAGCCGTCTATTGAAGATTCAGTTTCTATCCTACGTGGATTACAAGAGCGATACGAAGTTCACCATGGAGTTCGAATTACAGATGCTGCAATAGTAGCTGCTGCAGAACTCTCCCACAGATATATAGCTGATCGGTTTTTGCCGGATAAAGCCATCGATCTGATTGATGAGGCTGCATCAAGATTACGTTTGCAGATCGATTCTCTTCCTGAGGAACTGGATGCTATTGAACGACAAATTCGTCAGTTGGAAATTGAGCGTGAAGCCTTAAAGCGGGAAAAAGATAAAGGAAAGATCAAAGGAATTGAAAAGGAACTTGCCAATCTTGAAGAACAAAGAAGTACGATGCGTGTGCAATGGGAACAGGAGAGAGACACTATTCAAAAAGCACGTGAGCTTAAGCAAGCCATCGAAACCACTCGGAATGAAGCTGATAAGGCAGAACGTCAGGGAAACTATGAGAAGGTCGCAGAGCTTCGCTATGGAACGATCACACAGTTGGAGAAAGACCTTGAAGTAGCGAAAACAAAGCTGGACGAGATGCAGGAAACCAAAGCGCTACTTAAAGAAGAAGTAGATGCGGAAGATATTGCAGATATCGTTGCTCGCTGGACCGGAATTCCTGTTAAGAAAATGCTGCAAAGCGAACGGCAAAAATTACTGTTGCTTGAAGATGAACTTCATAAGAGAGTAATTGGTCAGGATATTGCGATCAAAGCAGTTTCTGACGCCGTTCGTAGATCACGAGCAGGACTACAGGACGAACAGAAACCAATCGGCTCATTCTTTTTCTTGGGATCTACAGGAGTTGGTAAAACGGAATTGGCTCGAACATTAGCTGAGTTTTTATTCAATGATCAGAATGCGATGATCCGAATCGACATGAGTGAATACATGGAAAAGCATTCTGTGAGTCGTTTGGTTGGAGCGCCTCCGGGATATGTCGGTTATGATGAAGGTGGACAGTTGACCGAAGCCGTTCGTCGTCATCCATATTCTGTAGTGTTACTGGATGAAATCGAAAAAGCACATCCTGATGTATTCAATATTCTTCTTCAGGTATTGGATGAAGGAAGACTAACCGACAATAAAGGAGTTACCGTAGATTTCAAGAATACGATCATTATTATGACCAGCAATATTGGTTCGCATTTGATCGTGAATGAAATGGAAAAGTCCGGCGGTGAACTTTCTGATGAGCAGTATGCAAACCTTCAGAACCAATTGATTGACCAGTTGAAGAAAACGATCAGGCCGGAATTCTTAAACCGTGTAGATGATACGATTGTATTTCATCCGCTTAGCAGAGAACACATTCGTTCTATTGTTGATATTCAGTTAAAGCGAGTTCATCAATTGTTGGCAAAAAACAAAGTCACACTTCATATTCTTGATAATGTGAAGGACTGGCTCGCTGTTCGCGGTTATGATCCGGTGTACGGTGCTCGTCCGTTGAAAAGAGTGCTTCAGCAAAACATAACCAACAAACTGGCTACTCAGTTATTAATGCGAGATACGGATGAACCGGTAGAATACGAAGCCACAATTTCCAAAAACGGAAACGAAATTGATTTTGCGGAAGTCGTGGATGATCCGGAGAAATGGGCGGGGGAGAATTGAGGAATTAAGAATTAGGAATAATAAAAATCATGAAGAAATCTATGCATAAACTTTTTCATATTCTTCAGCATCAATTTCAATATTAGATACTTGTTCTTTAATTGATGTTGCTAAAAATTCAGCGAGCTTAACGGGGACTGCATTCCCAATCATTTTATAGCCAGCAACAATTGAATTATAATGAAAAATAAAGTCATCTGGAAAAGTTTGAATTCGGGCACATTCTCTTACGGAAAGTCTTCTGTACAAGTCTTCGTAACCAGGTTCAAAAATTCTTTTGTTCTGCTCAATAAATTTCATTTTTGGAGCTTGGGGATGTAATGGAGCATGCCTTCCACCAGCTTGAATGGTATAAGATTGTTCATTCCAAGCTCGGACTCTATTTCTAGACATAAAAATAGAAGAGAATCCTCCTATCATATATTCATGATTGGGAATATTACATTCATCCCCATTCGTTTTATTATTTTCTTTTGCTGGGAGAACAGATTCTTGTAGGTCACCAATGGCTTTATCTAATGAAATTTTTGGAAATTCTATATTAGGGAACTCAAAAGAGGTCTTTAAATCTTTCCTAATTCCAATAAAGAAAACTCTTTTTCTATCTTGTGGAACATTGTAATTAGAAGCGTTTAATAGTTTAAAAGACAATTCATAGCCAATTCCAGCAGTCCTAAACATTTCTTTAATATTATTTAAAGCTTCTTTATGTCTTGGCAAGAGCATTCCACTAACATTTTCAGCGAGAAAAAATTTAGGCTGTTTAGCTTTTAGAATTTCAATAAAATTAAAGAATAACAGACCTCTCTTATCTTCAATGCCTCTTAAAGCTCCAGCTTCACTCCAACTTTGACAAGGAGGACCGCCAATTATTCCATCACAATCTGGAACTTCACAAGGATCAATATCAACAATGCTCCTTTTATCTAGGTAGGTATTTGGATGATTTTCTTTGTAAGTCTCCCAAATATCTTTGTCAAACTCATTAGCCCAAATAATGTCAAAACCAGAATTTTCAAATCCTAAATCCAGCCCCCCGGCTCCCGCAAAGAATGATACAACTTTCATAAAAATATTATTATAATTATTACGTCATAATATGTGTAAAATATATGCAAATATCAAAAATCTATTTCTTGAAATACCTGATTTCATCAGATAATAGAGGTTCTAGTTCAGAAAAATTTTCTGCATCAATATCATTGTTTCGAAGTATCTCTTGTATTTTTGTTCCGATAATATTTGCCTTGGTGGACAATGGTTTATCAAAAATTAAACTAGCAGTAATCTCGTTTCTATTTTCTTGCCACTCAACAAATACACTAAGCGGTCTATTTTCGTCCCACTTATCTTTTGTAACCCTATAATTTATAGCCTTACAAGCGAAATACACTTCTTTGTTTTTTATAAACTCTTTAATTGGAGTCAATTTTTCCAACAGCTCTTTGCTTGTAAGTTTAGAATTAGTTTCTATAATTAGGATGTGAGAAGCAACTCCTGAGTTTTCAACTATATCTCCATCTACATATGAATTTTTTTTATCCGTGTCCAAATTAGTTCCAGCGTATATATCAATAAGCTGTTTTCGATCTAACTTCATCTTCGCAGACTTGTGACCACTCTTTCGATTCAAGAGTTCAAATTTCCAACCAATTTTCAAAGTTTTGGCTTCGGTTCTTCCTTGTTTATCGAAGAAAACTAAATTCTCTTTTTCAAATTCACTTTTAATCTGAAGTAAAGACTCTTGAATTATTTTTGATGCATTACTTCCAAATATTTGTTTAGCTCTTTTAAGTGATATCTTGTTCTCAAGAAAGTCAGCATTTTTTTGCTTTATTGAGATTTTTAACTCCTTAATTGCTTTATTATCAACATTTTGTAACAATAAATAAAAATCTGTCTTGCATTCGCCACTTGGTGGGAAAGGTTTACATGCTTTGATAATTTTATATTTTTTTCCCTCATAAGTGACCACGCCATTTATCGGGAATTTAGCTACAATATTTTTTTCCGAATCAGAAAAATATTTAGTCATTTTTTTTTAATAGTCTATAAAATTAATATTAACAACTGAAGATCAAAATCAAACCCTAAACTCAGCATCCACTTTACGATTTCCGTTTTCATTATACACGGCATAATTAAATCCCCCTTGGATGCTGTAGGCTCCGAATGCCCCGTCTTTATTGAGAGCTAAATATCCGACTTGGGTGTATTCTAAACTAGTGCCGTTTCTTTTATTTCGAGAAATGATTCTGTCAACGGCAATCTTGCAAGCTTCTTCGGGAGAGTGACCTTGACGCATCATTTCAACGATCAAAGCACTACCTGCAGTTTTTACCACTTCTTCGCCAAGTCCTGTGGCGCAAGCAGCGCCTATCTCGGGATCTACAAAAAGTCCGGCGCCAATGATGGGCGAATCCCCAACTCTGCCGTGCATTTTCCAGGCAGCTCCGCTGGTTGTGCACGCTCCTGATAATCTTCCATTAGCGTCCAAAGCCAACATACCAATGGTATCATGGTTTTCAATATTAACCCCTGGTTTGTATTCAGGGTTTTTAAGCCACTTTTCCCAAGCTTTTTTAGCTTTAGGGGTGAGTAGGTCCATTTCTTCAAAACCTTGTTCTTTTGCAAATTGCTGAGCTCCTTCTCCGGCAAGCATAATGTGTGGAGTTCCTTCCATCACTTTTCGGGCAACCGAAACCGGGTTTTTATAATTCTGAAGAAAAACTACCGCTCCACATTCGCCTTTGTCATCCATGATGGAAGCGTCCAGAGAAACAATTCCTTCACGATCCGGTCGTCCACCGTAACCTACCGACATATTCTCGGGATCATCTTCTTCCACACGAACTCCGGCTTCCACAGCATCTAAGGCATACCCGCCATTTTCCAGAATATCCCAAGCTGCTTTATTTGCATGAATGGAAGTTTGCCAGGTAGCAATTACAACGGGTTTCTTTCCGATGATCTTTTTGGAATCAGAACAAGCAATTCCTGAAAGAGGAAGGACTCCGAGTAATCCCGTTTTAAGAAATTGCTTTCGATTTAACATGGTACTCAGTCAATCCTCATTGGATGCGCTTCAGTATTGAACACATGTTTATCGAGATCAAATACTTTGTCGTCAGCAAAAAGGAGGTAGGCATACTTAAGTGTTTCCGCCAAAAAGAAGCTTTCCATTTGATCACTTTTCTCTTTTGTAACTACACTTTCCAGTGCGGCATAACCAACATCAGTTCTGCAATATTCTATCAAGCTTTGAAACATCACTTTTCCCATTTCCAGATACTTTTCATCGCCGGTAGCTTTGTACAAATAGTAAGCCGATTCAATATTTTCAGGTCTTAATACATAGCTTGAGTATAGAACTTTCATATCCACATAATCTAAGGCTTCAGGTTCTATTCCGTGTAACTGCCACATTTTAAAATTGGATTCTTGGACTTTTTCCGCTGTAGCGATATCTCCCGCAAGTACTAAAACTCCCGGCATAAAAGCATCCAAAGCTCCGTAGGTTGTAGCAGTTCGTTTTCCGGTATTCATGTCTGCACGACCATACCAAGTTCCGGTTGCAACTTCATCCAATAAATATTTTTCTAAAGCCGGTTCGTGTGTCTTCCAGATTTTCTTAAAATCTTCATCCCTAAATAATAACCATGACTTCAAAGCATATTCATAATAAGAATCAATCATGCCACTAATATGAGCTTCTTTATTTTGCCATTCTCCGGTTTCCACATCAATTGTGGTTCCCACTAAATCTATTTCCGAGCGACGTTCATACAAACCCATCATAGCTTTTTTGGCTTTATTGTAGAAAACAGAATCCTGAGTATGTTTAGTCAATGTTCCAAACTCGATCATTAAAGTACCGATCTCAGCAGGGTTGTTAACCTGATAATTAGTTTCTCCGGTTTTTAAATTCACACGACCGTATGTCATTCCTGTAGCTGAATCAAAAGCGGGAAGTAATCTTCTGCCAAGATCTTCAGCTAATTCGAGGAATCGCTCATCGCCATCCATTTCATAAGCGGAAAGTAAACCTCCCAATAAACGTATAGTAACCTCAAAGTTTGAAACCGAAATATCATGATCGAATGAAAGTTCAGAAAATATCAGATCCTTGGCTTCTGCCGCTTCTTCGTCCAATCCCATCAATAACATCGTATCAAAAGCATCAACGGGAGTCATTAATAAGGAAACGTCGTACCAATTATGAGATGATTTAGACAAAGGGCGCAAAGCATCATCTCCCCATGCGTATTGTTTGTATCCGTTCCAGGCATGTAGAAATTCTTGCTTTACCTGCTCAGCAAGTTGTTCTTTTTCTGATTTTTGTGGGGTACATGCAATAGTTAAAATTAAAACAGGAAGTAAAAATATCTTCATTAGTTAGTTGGTCTTTGTTCGGTATTAGTTGCCCAATTTTTATTTGGTGAAGATCCCATTTCAAAGATCAACTCACCGCCTGCTATAATTTCTTCGTGAGTAATGTAGCTTCTCTCTAAAGGATTTCCGTTTAAAGATGCAGATTGAATGTAAATATTTTCATCGGAAACCTCATTAGCAATTATTGTAAAAGTCTTTGTGTCAGAAATACTTATGGTAACTTTCTCAAATTGAGGAGTTCCGATCACATAATTACCTGAGGCTGGGTTAACGGGATAAAAACCCATGGCGCTAAACACATACCATGCCGACATTTGTCCAGCGTCTTCGTTTCCACTGAGGCCATCAACGGCAGTAGAATATTGGGTAGTCATAATTTGTTGCAAGATTTCCTGCGACTTCCACGGTTTTCCTGCATAATTGTACAAATATCCAATGTGATGACTGGGTTCATTTCCGTGTGCGTATTGCCCGATCAATCCTGAAATATCCGGGGAAGTATTTTCTCCGGTGATGTTCGAATCCTGATTGAAAAGAGAATCGAGGCGTTCTGTAAATGCATCATCGCCACCCATAACTTCGATCAGTTTATCTACTTGATGTGGAACAAACCAACTGTGTTGCCAGGCGTTGCCTTCGGTGTAGTCTGTATTTACTCGGTGTGTAGAGCGTTTTGGATCAAAGGGTTCTACCCAATTTCCTTCTTTGGTTTTACCACGCATAAACTTGGTTTGTTCATCATATACATTTTGCCAAAATCCTGATCGCACAATGAAATGTTCATACTCAGATTCTTTCTCCAACATAAAAGCCATTTGTGCAATTGCCCAATCATCAAAAGCATATTCGAGAGTTTTGGTAACAGATTCAACTTCCAGTTCAGAAGGGATGTAGCGGTATTTTCTGTATAAATCAGAACCACGTTGATTCTGCATAGCACTAGCTTTCATGGCTTCAAAAGCGAGCTCAGCATCGTAATCCCGAAATCCTTTGGCATAAGCATCTACAATTACCGGAATGGCATGGTAGCCGGTCATGGTATTGGTTTCATTTCCATATAATTCCCAAACCGGTAGCAATCCTTTTTCTTCATAGAAATCCAGCATGGTTCGGATCATGTCGTTAACTCTGTCCGGGTTAGTGATAGTAAGTAATGGATGTTGAGCCCGAAAGGTATCCCACAAAGAATAAATGGTGTATTTGGTTTGATCCTGATCCACATCAGAAAATAAAACCGGAGCTAGTTTAGAGTGATAAAGTGCCGTATAAAAAATCGTTTTCTTCTCATAGTCACCTTTCACTTTAATTTTGCTGAGTTCTTTATCCCACTTCATTTCTGCGAAGAGTTTGGTCTCGTCAAAATCCCATCCGTCTAATGTTTCCAGATTTGCCAACGCACCTTCTTCACTGTTTGGTGAGAGGGCGATTTTGGCAAGAATTTCACGACTATTACTTTCGAACTTCAATACTCCGAAAGAAGTATAGTCGCTATAATCAGCAGAATCAGTGATCCTAAAAACAGAATCAGTGATCGTAAAGGCAGAATCAGTGATCACAAAATCAGAGGAAAATTCCATAGCAAAATAAACATGCTGATCATTTGCCCAACCTGATGATCTACGATAACCGATCAATTTTTTGTTTTCACCTTCGCCATCAACTCTGAAATAAGATTCGGTCATTGAGTCCCAATTTAAGCTGAATCCAAGATCCAGGTTCAGAAATTGAGGATCGCCATATTCATAAGTGAAGCGGTACATGGCAACCCTTTCAGTTGCGGTCATTTCAGCATTGATGTCATAATCATTCAGAAAAACACTGTAATAACCGGGAGAACCTTTTTCCCGATCGTGCGAAAACTTAGAAGCGTAACTTCGTTTGTTTTCATATTTAGCAGAATCAGATAGCAAAACTTTACGGTTCGTTGGCATAATGAGAATATCATTCAGGTCGCCAATTCCCGTTCCGCTTAAATGTGTTTGTGCAAATCCTGTAATAATGCTATCCGAATAATGATACCCGGAAACCCAATCCCAGCCAGGCGTTCCGTTAACAGGGCTTGGTTGTATCATTCCAAAAGGTAACGTAGCTCCCGGATAAGTATGCCCGTGTCCACCCGTGCCAATAAATACATCTACGTATTTATTTGGAGATTCGTAGTTGGAGCAGGAGATGAGGAGTAGGATACAGAAGAGTATTGTTATCGGTGTAAAAGGCTTTCTCAATTTGATAAAAGGCACTCTTTTAAGAATTGGTTTTATGTTTCTTACAAACCTGAGTTCGATTCTAAAATAGCACATAAATAAGGTTCTTTCGTCATTCCTGCGAAAGGGGGAATCTAGGTTGTGTAAAACGTTTCTTAGCTTCAATATAAATCCAGATCTCGGGCATACGCCGCGAGATGACCTCAAAATGAACCTCAATAACTTATTTTAGAATCGAAATCAGGTTACAACTTAATGAAAATCCTCCTTTAAAGGGGACTCAAAATCTCGCATAGAGATTTTGCGGGGGATGTTGTGAAGTTTACTATCTCCTAAATTTCACAACATCCCTCGGATTGTCCGAAGAACTGTTCGGACAATCGTCGCCCTTCAAAGAGAGATTTACTTTTCCTGTTTTAAACAAGCAAGGGCTTAAGCCCTGCGGCTTATAATTTAAGAATCTAAAAACTCAATAAATTTCTGAACAGCTTTGCCACGATGGCTGATAAGATTTTTAATAGCCGGATCCATTTGAGCAAAAGTCTCGGCAAATTCCTGCGGTACGAAAACCGGATCGTAGCCAAATCCCTTTTTACCTTTTTGTTCAGTGATGATCGTCCCCTTGCAAACTCCTTCAAAGGTATATTCTTTATCGCCATCTGCTAAAGCAACGACCGTTCTGAAGTGAGCTTTTCGGTTAGATTTATCAGTCAACTCAGCAAGCAGTTTCAATACATTATCCTGATAGGTTGCATCTTCGCCTGCATAGCGTGCAGAATACACTCCGGGAGCTCCGCCTAGTGCTTCAACTTCTAGTCCGGTATCATCAGAGAGAGCCGGAATTCCGGTTTGTTCATTTACATAGCGAGCTTTTTTCAAAGCATTGCCCTCAAGTGTTGGCTTATCTTCTTCCACTTCTTCCAGATCAGGAAAATCGAGAGCGGAAAGTACTTCAATCCCAAGATGAGTTACTAATTGCTTCATCTCCTCGATCTTATTCTTATTTCGTGAAGCGAGAATCAACTTATCCATCCAGAAGCTCTTCTTTTCGAGGATTGAGTTTATAATAGAGGTTTATCGCACTTCCAACTGATAACATCGCATTCAAAACTGTAAAAATAAGATCTTCAGTTAAGATGGAGTACACTGTTAATAACAAACTGGAAGACACATACATCAGAATAAAAGCTAAACTGATATCGGTTTTTCCCATTTTAATAGTTTGCCAGGTTTGCGGAATCCATGCTCCGATCAAAATGCCAAATCCTGCCCAACCTAATAGTTCTATTCCGCTCATAATGTGTGATTTTGAATTTCTTTAATTGATTTCATATTCAATCTCGGGCCATATTGCGACACTATTTTTGATGAAGCCAAACTTGCTAATTTTCCCGAGCCTGCATAAGTATGACCATTGGTTATTCCATATAAAAATGCTCCAGCAAACATATCGCCTGCGCCATTTGTATCCACGGCTTTTACTTCGTACGGCTCGATATCAATGAAGGTATCTCCATCAAAAATCATAGCTCCGTTTTTGCCTTGAGTGATTACAAATCGTTTGGCAATTTTCTTCAGTTCTTCTCTGGCTACACTGATGTTGGAACTGTCTGTGAATTTCAAAGCCTCTTCTTCGTTGCAAAATAGAAGATCAACGGAGTTGCCGATCACCTCATGAAAAAGACCTTTAAATCCTTCAACAATCGAAGGATCTGAAAGTGTGATGGAAGTTTTTACGCCATGTTTTTCAGCTAGTTGCTTGGTAAGTTTCATTGCTTCAAATGCGGTTGGAGATGCAACCAAATAACCTTCTAAATAAATATACTCTGAGTTTTTAATGGCATTCTCATCCACTTCATTCGTTGAAAGGGAAGTCGTGATTCCCAGAAAAGTATTCATGGTTCGGTCAGCATCGTCTGTGATCATAACGAGACACTTTCCGGTAATTCCATCTTCTCTTTTTTTGCCGTCTAAATTGGTAGAGATACCGGCTTCAGCCAAATCGTTCAGATAAAAATTACCAAAGTCATCATCGGCTACTTTACAGGAATAAAAAGCATTTCCCCCAAACTGAGAAACAGCCATTACGGTATTTGCAGCTGAGCCACCGGATTTCATCGCTGCATTTTTATGATCGATAGCATTAATCAATCGAGACTGTGTTTCTTCATCAACCAAGGTCATTAATCCTTTTTTAATCTTATGATTGGTTAAGAAAATTTGTTCAACTTCAAAATCGATATCAACAAGAGCGTTGCCGATACCGTAAACATCAAATTTTTTATTCATGTGCTGTGTTAAAGAGCGTTCAGTTTTTTAAGAGGTGGAAAGTACGGACAGTTACTGTTCTTTGAAAGCCAAGAAGTTTGAACTGATGGTTCTTAAGAGTCGGTTATTTTAAGCTTTCTAGAATTGCTAAAAATTCCTTTGGGTCATAGGCAGGGATAGAACTGCTAGTAAAATCTTTTCTATTTCTTGTTAAAATAGCATCTAGTTTGTTGTGAATTGCTACTTGGTATAAAACAGCATCTTCAAAATCTTTGAATCCACTTTCAAGTGCATCTTCAAGAACGGCTCTATGAATATTAGCAACATTAAATATTTGAAGCAGTTTTTTTACTTGTCTCGCGCTTATTTGTGATGAGCTTTTTTTTTCAAGTAAATAAAAAATAGTGGTAACTGTAGTTGCGCCTATCCAACCTTCTATCTTTCCTTGTTCAGCAAAGCCCATTGCTTGAGATGAGGTGATGAAAAATGGATTTCTTATCAGGAAAACATCCAAAATAACATTAGTATCAAATACTACTTTCATTTCAGATACTTCTCTTCCAGATATTTTTCATAGTCTTTTTCACTTATAGCCGAGTTTTTTAAAATCCCTACAAGAGAAGAAGTAATCGGTGGAAGGCTTTGGGAAAAAGAATCTTTTTCTTCCTCTATTAATGCAAAGTAATCTGCTACCATTTTGGACACAGAGGTCCCTTTTTGCTTTGCTCGTTTCTTCGCCCGTTTAATCAGGGACTCATCTAATCTTAAAGTTAATTTACTCTTCATAGCGTGACGTATAATTATATAATTAATATACGTCAATTTTATTTATAAAAGTAATGCGTTTATTTTTAGTTCATTCTTAATCCTGTTTTATACATAAGATGAATCAATTTCCTACATTCAATTCATGCAAAATCTTCAATCATTTCTACAAGAACGACTACGATCAGATCTTCCCGGCAAACTCGCACAAAATATTATGCGTCCGGCACCAAAAGTTGAGCGCCAAAACGAAATGACCTACAAGCCTGAAACGGATAATTTCAGAAACAGCAGTGTGTTGGTTGCCGTAATAACTTGGAATGAAGAGCCCGAAATTATGTTCACGCTTCGCACGGCAGGAATAAAACATGGAGGACAGATCAGTTTTCCGGGCGGTGGAAGAGAAGGAGATGAGACCATAGAAGAAACGGCGTTAAGAGAAGCTCATGAAGAAACGGGATTAAAACCTGAGAATGTAGAAGTGATTGGAAATCTAACAGCTTTATATGTAAATCATTCAGAAAATATGGTAACTCCGGTAGTTGGTTTTATACAGAATGAGCAGGAGTTTTGTGCAAACCCAAATGAAGTAGATGAGATTTTTACGGTGCCCATTTCGAAATTGGTAAATGGAGAATTCTCGAAAGTGGAAGATTGGAAATTGAGAGATCTTGATTACAGTATTCCTATTTGGGATGTTCACCCCGTTCCACTTTGGGGCGCAACTGCAATGATGTTAAGCGAATTTGTAGAATTGTATAAGGAATTTTTGGAGAGTTAACCACAGAGCTAATATTGCTTTAAATCTGAGCTCGATTCTAAAACAAGTTATTTGAATTTTTTATTCTAGAAAGGTTAATAACTCATCTAAATTGAACCAAACTTTAAATCAATAGGCTTTTCGTCTTACTTTTGTGCCGACAAAAGTAACAAAAGCTCCCGGCTATGAACACTGGTCGGCGTGAGGAATAAGTTTGCTGAATAAATCTCATGGTCTTCGTACAATCCGGGAAGTTTTCTACATCGAGCCTGTAGAGATTTATTCATCCATTCGGACACGCAAACCTATTCTCTCACTTGCTCCGACCGCCATTCAAATGCCGAGTAATTGGAAGCCCTTTAAAAGTCCCTCAATATTTAAGTAACAATAATGGGCATGTTCTTAGGTCAAATTGAGGTGAATAGGCCAAAAATTTGATGAGTTAAACCAACCCTGCTGCTTTCTTTCCTAAATTCATTCCAAGTGCTACACCCATTCCGCTTAATCCGGCTGCGAGCAAACAATGTTCACCAATTTCTTCTAATAAATAAGATTTTGATTCTGTGAAGCCCATAATTCCCGACCATTCTTGCTCAATTTCCCAACCTTTCGGTAATTCCATTACTTCATTTGCGAAATGGATTAAATATTCTTTAATGCTGTTATTCACTCCAAATTCTGAAGTTGATTCTTCCTCATAAGCTACATCTCTTCCGCCGCCGATTAAAATTCTATCTTCGCTTATATTCCTGAAATACACATAGCCTTTGTTGTAATGAAAAGTCCCTTTCCATTCCATCGTTGCTATTTCATTGGTTACAAAAACATAACCTCGTCCGGGTTTTATTTTCTTTTCGGGAAGAATTTTTTGAGTAAAGGCATTGGTTGCCACAATCAGCTTATCGGATTCAAATGTGTGATTGTTCATTAAAGCAACCTCATTCAAATCTGTATTTAGTTTTGATACTTCTGAATTCCAACGAAATTCAATTCCCGATTGTATACATTTATTAAGTAACGTTTTGATCATTTTTCCGGGATGCAGCATCCCTTCAACACGATTGAAAAAAGCCGGAATTCCTAAATAAGTACTGATTTCAAAAACTTCTTTTTCTCCGATTAGCTCTTCCATCCAGGCGTTTAATTTTGGAACATATTCCCGAAGTTTTATAAACTCATCAGAATCAGTGAAGATTTCCCAGCCGCCTTCTGGTTCATAGTCGATATTTTCATCCCCCAAAGTTTCCCGAAGTAGCAGCAACCCTTCATAACGATCTTTGATTCTCTGTTTAACCACAGATTCAGATTCAATTTCCAAATCAGCTATCAATTCCCCAACACTTCCGATACAGGCAAAACCTGCATTTCGGGTACTTGCTCCGATTGGATAAAATCCTCGATCTAATACCAAAATTTTTGCATCAGGATAATCCTGTTTAAAAAAGTAAGCACTTGAAAGTCCCGTAAGTCCGGCGCCAACAACAATCAGATCATAGTTCTGATTGTATAGTTCATCTTCCCAAAAAGAACGATTTGGCTGATTCATCAATCTTGAAAAATTAAAGCAACCATCAATGGCGCTGCCGTTAGGAAAAAACGATCATCCACATTGTATTTAGGATGATGCCACACATAGGTCGATTCGGATTCTTCGCTTCCGCTTCCAACAAAAAAGAAAGCCCCCGGAAAAATTTCCAGATAAAAACCGAAGTCTTCTCCTGCCATGCTCGGTCTTTCCAGTTCAATGGCGGCTTCGATGCCAAACAGTTCTTTTGTAGTCTCCAAAACATTCAAGGTTTCTTTCTCCGAATTAAGTACAGCCGGATATCCTCTTCGATATACCAACGAATAACTTCCGCCAGAAGCTTCAGTAATTCCTTTTAAAAGAGCGTGTAATCTTTGCTCAATCAAATTCTTAGTTTCTTTACTGAATGTTCGGACAGTTCCAAAAAGTCTTACTTTTTCAGGAATAATATTATGGGCCGTTCCGCCTTCAATTTTTCCAATGGTTACTACTGCTGATTCAGTTGGATCCACAGAACGACTTACAATCGTTTGCGCTGCGTTTATAAATTGTGAGGCGATCACAATCGGATCGACAGCTTCGTGAGCCCGAGCAGCATGCCCGCCTTTGCCGGAAATTACTATATCAATTTCATCCGGACTTGCCATTAATTCCCCGACTTTAGTAGCAACGGTGCCGGGTTTATGGCTTGGAGAAGTATGAAGTCCATAAATGGCATCAATATTTTTTGATTGAAGAAATCCGGTATCACAAAGTAATTTACCACCGCCCGGAAGTTTTTCTTCTCCTGGTTGAAATACAAGGAGAACGGTGCCTTCAATTTCATCTTTCAACTCTATTAAAATTTTAGCAACGCCTAATAAGTTAGAAGTATGAGCATCATGCCCACAACAATGAGCTGCTCCTTCATTTTTAGAAAAGAATTCTTTTTTAAAATCTCCTTCTTCGGTCATAGCGAGTGCATCAATATCGGCTCGAAGCGCAATAACTCGATCTGATTTTATTCCACCTTCAATAACTCCAACACAACCGGTTTCAAGTGGACTTTCGTATGGAATCTGTAATTCATCCAGTTTAGATTTTATGAACTTAGTAGTTTCAAATTCTTTATAGCTTACTTCAGGATGTTGATGTAAATACCGTCTGGTAGTAATCATTTCCTGATGAAGTTGTTCTGTAAGAGACTTTATTTTTTTCTGAATATCCATTCTATTTCATTGAGGAATTAGGTTGCTGAATAATATATATACTTAACCATCAAATCTGTAACTTTAGATTAAAGCATACGTACGGAATATTTGATGCATTCAAGAAATAAATTATGAAAAAAACATCCTGGGAAATAGTTGTAGCAGGTATTTTACTTTTGTTTGTGGCGATTTTCATCACTTCCAAAAACGATGAAAATGATCGCAACCATAAACAGGAAGAAGAGAGATTTGCCCGTGTTATTGCATCTGAAGAAGCTGAAAGAGCTATGTCTTCTGAAAATATACGAATCATCAATATAGAAGAGCTTGCTAATGTTGAAGGGTTGAAAGAGTTGTCTGAGTTGAAGTCTTTGGAGGGATTACAAAGATTGAAAAATTTAACAGCTTTAATTCCCGACAGTGCAAAAAGTGATATTATTGCGGAATTGAACGCAGCGCTTTCTGAATTAGAAGATGACAGTTTCTCAATCAACATCGATATTGAAGATAACCTGGTATTGCTTCAGAAAGAATACAAAACTGAAGAAGGTAAATGGTCAGATGTATCACCCGGAGTATATGCTTATACAAAAAAATTCGATGCTTCTAATCTGGAAGACATCTCTATTCAATTATCAAGTGGCTCGGTGATTTTAGTGGGGTCAGATGATTCAAAAGCTTCAATTACGGTAAAAGCTTCGGGGAAAATTGCAGCTCGTGAATTGTTACAAGAAATGGTTTCTGTTTCAATGATCAAGAAAAATCGTAATGCAGAGGTTCGGGTAAACAATTCAAAAAAAGAAGATTCTAATATCCAACTTCAAACAACGTTAGTGATACCTTCATCTTTAGATGTAGTCTCTTTTACTGATGGCGGACATATTGAAGCGACAAACTTCAAAGGGGATGTAGAATTTAAAACTTCCGGTGGGCATATTACTTTAAAAGATCTTTCAGGAGATATAACCGCATTTACTGAGGGTGGGCATATTAAATTGTCTAATTCAAAAGGAGATGCTTCTTTAAAATCACTTGGTGGTCATTTGTCTGCAGACAATTTTGACGGAGAGATCGAAATGAGAACTTCCGGAGGGAATGTTATCGGAACCAAATTGGCAGGTAGTGCAAATGCTTTTTCTAGTGGTGGAAATATTCAACTCCAGTTCAATAGTGTTCGGGGAGAGATACAAGCTCGAAATGGAGCAGGACAGATTGATATTTCCTTACCTTCAGATATTAATGCTGATTTAAACCTTACCGGAACTAAAGTGGAACTTGATTCAAGGTTTGTTTTTAAAGGTGAGAGGAAAAAAAATCAGATCATCGGAAAAATTGGAAACGGTGGAATTAAAATCACTGCAAAAACCGGATACGGAACGGTAATGATTGAGAAAAATGAATGATAGACCTGATCATCACATAACAAAAGACGGTTCTTCCACACTCTATTCAAAAAAGTACGATCAGTATTATCACAACCCAAACGGTTCAGTTTCTGAAAGCAAGTATCTATTTTTTGAAACCCCAAATGTGGTTCAAGTTTTAAGGGAAAACAAATTAGTTACTTTTTTTGAAACAGGTTTTGGTACAGGGCTGAATTTTCTACTACTGTTAGATTACTATTTGTCTAATGAATGCAAATCTGAAGTACACTTTTATAGCGTAGAAGCTTTTCCTGTTTCTGCAGGCCAGGTTAAAGAATTTAATTATGCCTCTTTTTCTGATTTCAGGGAATTGGATCCGGTCTTGAAAAATGTGTTCACAAATTTAAAAGAAGGGATGAATGTAATTAAGCCTTTGGATGAGGTTGATATAACCCTACATCTATTTATCGGGAGGTTTGAAAATTTCAAAGCAGAGAAAATTCAAGCTGATTTTGTCTTTCACGATGCGTTTTCGCCAGAGGTGAATGAAGAATTATGGACGGTTTCTACTTTTGAAAAGTTAAAATCTATGGCGAAAAGTGATGCAGTTTTATCTACGTATTGTGCGGCATCGAAAGCCAGAGCAGCAATGGCAGTGGCAGGATGGAAGCTGGCGAAAGCTAAGGGTGCACTCGGCAAACGTGAAATGACACTTACTTCATTATCTGATGAAAAGCTCACTGAATTTAAGAGACTAAATGAAGAACGACTTATTGAGCGATTCAAAGCCGGTGATTTTGATCGCTGATTTTGTGATTTTTTTGATTTCCACTGATTAAAATCCCCTCTTACGAGGAGATTTTTCCGAAGGGAGACCTATGGCAGTGTAATAATAACCGCTTGTCACTTCGAACGGATGTGAGAAGTCTAACAATCTTTATTATTGAATACGATTCGTAGATATCTCACATCCGTTCGATATGACAAAAGAGGAGATTGGCTAATAAAAATCAAATGCTTAAGAAAAACTTACATAACGAACGTGTTGGATACCTTCTAACTGATTGATGATTTCCAATTCGGTATCGTCAAGTTTTTTATCAACAGTTAAGGCTGTAATAGCATTTAATCCCTTTTCAGTTCGGCCTAAACCAAGCGCTCCGATGTTGATTCCCTTTTTGGCAAGTGCTCCACTTACTGAAGCCAGCATACCCGGAACATCCTTATTTTGATAAAGAATGATATCGCCTTCTAAACGTAATTCAATTCCGTAATTATCAATTTGTACAATTCGGTAATCATTTTCACCAAAAACAGCAGCAGAGATACTTCTGTAAACGGCGCCTTCAGCAAACTTAATAGTTACTAAGTCGTTGTATGTTTTGCCTTTTGAAGACAATACTTCTTTTATAGAAAATCCTCTTTCATCCGCAAAGTAACGAGCATTAATGAGATTTACAGAATCTTCCACATAATTCGAAAGCATTCCTTTTAGAATTCCATCGGTAAGTACATCTGCGAATTTTGCACAATCGCCGGAATATTCAAATTCCAAGCTGCTGGCATGTTCCGGAGAAATTTGGACAGCTAATGCTCCAAGTTTTTCAGCTAGTTGTAAATAAGGCTGTACTTCTTTGTTGGTAAGCAGCGCAATTGATTTCCCATTCAGGCTTCCCTTATAATTTTTGTTTTCAAGCGCATCGCTCATTTGAGCTGCAATTTGCTCGGCTACTTTTTCCTGAGCTTCATCTGTTGAAGCGCCTAAATGAGGTGTACAGATAATTCCGGGATGCGCAAGTGTTTTGTAAAGATCTTCGCTTGGCGGTTCTTGGGAATAAACATCCAACGCTATTCCTCCAACAATGCCGTCATCTAAAAGTTGTGCGAGATCAGTTTCTTTATAAATACCACCACGGGCACAGTTAACTAAACGGATTCCTTTTTTTAGTTTATCCGCATTCTTAAGAGAAACTAATCCTTTCGTTTTTTCAGTGAGAGGGGTGTGAACCGATAAAAAATCTACGCTTCCAAGAAGTTGATCGATGTCAACCAATTCAATGCCCATTTCTGAGGCATGTTCTTTGGTAGAAAAAGGATCGTAAGCAAGTACTTCCATTCCGAAAGCCTGCATTCTTTTAGCTACTTCAGAGCCAATCTTTCCCAGTCCTACAATTCCCAGTTTTTTACCGTGAACTTCAGAGCCCATATATTTTTTGCGATCCCATCCACCACTTTTTACCGTAGCTACGGCAGTTGGAATATTCCGTGCTAATGCGATGATCATTCCGCAAGTATGTTCAGCAGTTGAAATCGTGTTTCCATCCGGAGTGTTCATAACGAGCACTCCTTTTGAGGTTGCCGCTTTGATGTCGATATTATCAACGCCTACACCGGCGCGACCAACTACTTTCATATTGGTTGCTTTTTCGAGTAACTCGGGAGTTACCGTTGTTGCGCTACGGACCACCATACCATCGTAATCTCCAATGCAACTAAATAATTCTTCTTCGGTTAGTTTACCGGGTTGGTCTGCTTTAATTCCTCTTTCTTTGAAAACTTTAGCGCAAACAGGATCTACGCTATCTAATAAAAGTACTTTGAATGACATTTTTTGAGTGAGTGATGTGTGAGTTAATCTTTAATAAAATCTTTGATGAGTTCTTGAATCTCAGGTATTCCTTTTCGGGAACTTGCAGAGTATTCTAAAATGGGTACTTCAATATTCATTTCAGCGAGAATATTTTTTACTACTTTTTTGGATTGAGCTACTTTATTTTTTGAAAGTTTATCAGCTTTAGACATCAAAACACAGAAAGGCATTTCGTTTGATGCCAGCCAGTAGAAAAAATCTTGGTCAAGGCCCGAAGGTTCGTGTCTGGCATCTATAACGGAGAGAATAAGCCTTAAGCTTTCTCTTTCTGATAAGTATTTACGGATGCTTCGGCCCCAGCGGTCGCGCTCTTTTCTGGGGACTTTTGCAAAACCATAACCGGGCAAATCCACAAAAAAACAATCCTCGCCGATTTGGTAATAGTTCATTTGTTGAGTTTTACCCGGTACGTTTGAGGTACGAGCAATATTCTTTCGATTTACGATTGCATTGATGAGAGAAGACTTTCCAACGTTAGAACGTCCGGCAAAACAGACTTCCGGAAATTTATCAGGTGGACATTCTTCAATTTTAGTTGCACTGGTTACAAAAGTAGCTTTACCGTTAAACAAGTTCATTTTCTTCTTTTTCAACTCCAAAATTCACCGGCACCGGGTAGTTGCTTGTGAAGCACGCCGTGCAATAATCATGTCCCGAAGGATTCGCTTCTTTTACCGCATTCACAAGTCCGTCTGCTGATAAATATCTCAAACTATCTACACCGATCTCTTCGGCAATCTTTTCTACATTTCGATCAAATTTGTTGGCAATGAGTTCTTCAGGGTTCGGGAAATCCATTCCATAATAACACGGGCTAATAATTGGTGGAGAACTTACCAAAAAGTGAATTTCAGTAGGGTTACACGCCTTAATCATGTCAACCAACAATCGCGATGTAGTTCCGCGGACAATTGAGTCATCCACAATTACAACCGGTCGCCCTTCAATTACTCCACGAACCGGATTAAATTTAGTTCTAACTTTTTGTTCACGAGATTTCTGTCCCGGAGAAATAAACGTTCTTCCTACATAATGATTTCGAATCAACCCGATATCATATTTACATTCATGTCCCATTTTCTGGTTCTCATTTGCATAGCCAATCGCCGCAGTATTGCTGGAATCAGGGACTGAAATAACAACCGGCTTTTTCTTAGAATCTTTAATGTTAACAACCTCATTGACAGGATGTTCTTTCGCTAAAGCTTGACCCAAATTTCTTCTGATTTTATCGACCATTTCTCCAAAAATCATGCTATCAGGTCGTGAGAAATACACATACTCAAAAATACACTGGCTCGTCTTAGTTCCCTCTTTAGGTTCGATGAAATAGGAGGTTACCTCGCCGGCATCTGAAGCTTCCTGATCGATAACTACTACTTCACCGGGTTCAACATCCCGAACATATTCAGCCTTATTTATATCAAAAGCACAAGTTTCACTGGCCAGGCAGAATTTTCCATCTTTTTTACCTAATGCTAAAGGCCTGAACCCATTGGGATCTCTAACACCGATCAATTTGTCGTCAGTAAGAATCACCAAACAATATGCGCCTTCAATTTGATGAAGCGCATCCATGATTTGTCCCATTTGATCTTGTTTCAAGCTGTGAGAAATCAAATGTAAAATAAGTTCAGTATCAGAAGTACTTTGAAATAAAACGCCTTCTTTTCGAAACCGTGATCGAATCTGTTTAGCATTAGATAAGTTTCCATTATGGCCAATTGCTAAGTTTCCATTTCTATAGTGAACTCTAAACGGCTGAATGTTAGCAGGGTTTTTTGAAGAACCTGAAGTGGAATAGCGATTATGACCGATTGCTGAGCGTCCTAATAAGATCTTATTCATGATCTTTGGCTTATCAAAAACACTTAATACCAAGCCAAAATCTTTGTAAGAAGGCATAACCATGCGGTCTTTATCAGCATCGTAATTGCTGGTAACTATCCCTGCTGATTCTTGCCCACGGTGCTGAAGTGAATGAAGACCATAATAGGTAGTTAGGGCAGCTTCTTCGTGATCAAAGATGCCAAAGATTCCACAATACTCGCGTGGTTTATCGCTCATTAAATACTCCGGATTTGTGTGATTTATGAGAAACAGCAAGATAAGAAATGAAAAGCGTAATTTTGAATTAGGATGTGGCTTTACTCAGTTTTTTATCTGGCGGGAATTTTAAGATCTATATTTTGGAAGTTTTACAAAGAAGGTAGTGCCTTCTCCTTCAGTACTTTCGTAGTAAATATCTCCATTCATTCTTAGTACGAATTCTTTGCATAAACTCAGTCCAAATCCGTTACCAATCTCCATGTTGGTGCCTATACGAGTTTTAGAATTATCTTCAAAAAGAGAGCTCTGAATATCTTCGGGAATTCCAATCCCGGTATCTTTAATAGAGAATGTAATAAACTCGCCTTCTTCAGAACAATTGAATTCTATCTCACCGTTAGCTTCGGTAAACTTAATACTGTTAGAAAGAAGATTGCGGATAATGAGTTTAAAGGCGCTGGCATCAACGTAAGCTTTTGTCTGTTCCGGTATTTTATTCTGAATTTTGATTTCTTTTGCTTCTAATTGGAACAACTGTTTAGAAATCACATCATCAATGATAGGTTTGGTATCATGAATCTTGGGATTAATTCTGATTCCGGACATTTGTTTTCTTGCCCAAGCTAAAAGGTCATCTAATGTATCAAGATTTTTTTGGAGTGTAGGTTCCAGACCAATAACCAGCTCTTTGATTTCCTCTATAGACATATCACTCTTATTGATGAGATATAAAATACCTTGCATCGATGCCATGGGCGAGCGAAGATCGTGAGCTACAATAGCAAATAGCTTATCCTTAGTTTGGTTAAGTTCTTCGAGTTCTTTTTTCTGTTGGTTTAAGAGGTGATTTACTTTCTTACGTTCTCGTCCAGACCTAAAAACAACGTAGAGTAACACTAAAATCAGAAAGATTGCGATTACAGCAGCAAAATTGAGCCTTCTTGTTAGAACTAATTGACGTTCCTGCACAGTTTGCTTTTCCTCTAAAAAATGATTGATTTCTGTTTGCCTGTTTAGTTCGAGCTCACTTTCTAGTTCAGAAAGTGCGTTATCGGAATCATTTCTTGCTAAACTATCAGATAAGTTTTTGAAATCTTCAAGTGCCTTCAAAGCCTGAGCGGTTTCTCCAGCTTTTTTATACGTTAAATAGAGTTTTTCGTGAAGTTGAATTATGTACAGGTTCTGATTTAAATCTTTCGCAACGTCAAGCGCTTTTCGATACCAATTTATAGCTTCATAAGGCTGTGAAAAACTATCATAAAGATCTCCCAATCCTTTGTAATTAAAATATAATCCCTGTGGTATTTTAAGCTCTACACAGTATCCTAAAGATTCTTCAAACGCATCTTTGGCTTTCGTAAATTGCCTTTTATCTGCGTAAAGTACTCCCAGGTTGTAAATGATTTGAAAAGGAGGAGTGTTTGGTCTTATCTCTTTGTGTAACTTTAAAGCTTTATCGTAATATCTAACTCCCTCATCATAATTTTTTCTGTTGCTTAAAGCATTACCAAGATTTAAATAGATCCTTAATAAATCAGGTTTATAATTGTTTTGCAGAGCAATAGACTCAGCTCTTCTCAAATAATATTCAGCGAGTTCATATTCTGCATAGGAATTGTAGGAGTCTCCAAGATTATTTAAAGTAATGACAAGAAATGTAGAATCTTTGGTTGACTCTGCAAATTGTAATCCTTCCAGATAGTTTTTTAGGGTATTAGATTTATCCCCAAGCTTATGATATGCAGAGGCCATATTTACATAGATGGCTGCAATTGATCGGGATCTTTTTTCTTCAGGAAGGAGTTCAACAAAACTCAGCGCTTTTGTATAAGCATCAATAGCGAGATCTGATTGCCCTTTGTAATTATATGCTGCGGCCTGAATATTATAAAAATTGAATCGTAGTCTGCTCTCCGGATATCGGTCTATAACTTTGTTTATTTCAGTAAAGGTTGAATCGAACTGTTTTTGAATAAGTAAAATTTCAACCCGTTTTAAATCCGAGAAAGCTAAACCTAATTCGAAGTTGAGTTGCTGAGATAAAGTTTCTACAGAATCTAATTTTTGAAATGTTCTCTCAAAATCACCAACATCCATCAAATCTTCAATATCGTTGAACATTGATTTAACGAAAGTGGTATCATTTTGTACGACTTGGACTATGGAAGAGGAATTGCCGTAAGAGTTAGATGGCGATAGTAAACCAACTCCAAAAAATAGAAATAAATAGGAAATCCAGATTTTTTTAACCACGATAGATGAATAAGTGGCTTTAGTATAGCATTCTAAATGGTCAAAAAAAAAGCCATTCTTTAAGAATGGCTTACTTAAATAAATTATAATTCACTTTAAAATTACTTAATCAAAGAAGCCTCTAATTTGATATCAGTTCCGGCTAATGCTCTGGATACCGGACATGCTTCTTTCGTCACATTAGCTATTTTTTGAAACTCGCTATCACTTAGTCCGGGAACATCTGCTACAGCTACTAACTTTATGTTTGTTATTGTTGGATTTCCATCTACCATATCTAAAGTTACTGTAGCTTTGGTGTCCACGCTTTTAGAATCATGACCGGCACCATGTAGCTCATTAGAAAGCGCCATTGAGTAGCAACCTGCATGTGCAGCTCCAATCAACTCTTCAGGATTAGTTTGCTCTTTATCTTCAAATCTGGATGCAAAAGAAAACGCAGCTTTATCTAATACTCCGCTTTCAGAATTAATTTTTCCACTTCCTTCTTTTAAATTACCGTTCCATACGGCGGATGCTTTTTTGTTTGGCATAAATAGTCCTTTTTTTGATTTTGATTAATTCATATTCAATAAACCAAACAGTAAGCTGTTGTAAGAAATTCCAATTATCAAGGTGAGGATGAAATTTTATATTTCGATATGGCCAACAAACCCAATAAAGGACTACTTTAGCCCCCAATAAGTTCGGAGTGTTCTTTTAAATTTCAAAACTAATACATTTGAGATATGAAATACAAGAAATGGACTTTAAAAGAGAAGGTAGAAATACTATCTGCTTCAGAAGAAATAGGTGTTGTTGAAGCCTGTCGTAAATACAGCGTCAGTTCTGGCACCTTTTACAGTTGGAAGAAGAAATTTGAGCACAAAGGCGAAGCAGGGTTAAAAGTCACCTATGATACCAAGAGCAAGGAACTGAAAGAAGCAGAGGAAGAAAACCGTGTTCTACGTAAGTTACTTAGTGATAGGGAGATTGAACTGGAAGTACAACGAGAGCTTTTAAAAAAAAAGTTTGGGACGTCCGATCCAAGAAAGATTTAGTAGATGCTACTTATCAAAAGCATAAATGCAGTAAAACTAAAATCATTAAAATGGTTGGTATGGTAGAGAGTAGCTACTACAGAGTGCCTAGTGGTGGTGAAAAGGGGAACAAACCATCTAAACAGACCTTTCACAACACTAAAGGCTTCGTGTCCCAGGATGACGTAGTAGCTTCCATTAAGAATATTTTAAGGCATGAATTTATAGATTGTGGCTATCGATTAATGTGTTCTTATTTAAAAAAAGATGGTTATTTAATAAATCATAAAAAATTGTACCGGATAATGAAGCAAGCCAATATGTTGAAATTAGAAAACAGAATAAATAGAAGTGGTTCTGGCCGTAAGTTTGTGAAATTCAGAAAGGTAATTACCTCACGCCCAATGGAGTGTTTAGAAATGGATATAAAGATGGTATGCATTCTTACCTACACTAGGAATCCATAAACTCCCTCCCAAGCTCCTACTTGGGAGGCTGTTCGGGAGCCTGTCTGCCGACAAAGGCAGGCTCCTGCTCCCAAAAAACTTTCCCTAAAATAAAACTGTAAGGAATTGCTTTGAA
>CAXBHO010000021.1:0-39956 GCA_963975485.1 uncultured Balneola sp.
AGAATTGAGAATTGAGAATTGAGAATTGAGAATTGAGAATTGAGAATTGAGAATTAAGAATTAAGAATTGAGAATTGAGAATTAAGAATTGAGAATTGAGAATTGAGAATTAAGAATTAAGAATTGAGAATTAAGAATTGAGAATTGAGAATTGAGAATTAAGAATTAAGAATTGAGAATTAAGAATTGAGAATTGAGAATTGAGAATTGAGAATTAAGAATTGAGAATTGAGAATTAAGAATTGAGAATTGAGAATTAAGAATTGAGAATGGGTTATCTATGATCGAGAAGTTTTGTTCTTAACTCTTCCTTCGTTTCATCATCAACAAAAGCGGCTTCGATTGCCATCAGGTTTATATTAAAGTAATCCTTCAGGTGCCAATTAAAATGTGTATTCAGACTTACATATTCGTCGAATAAACTCACGCGGGACAAAGAACGCCCATCTGTATTCACACTTATTGAAACCCCGGTTTTATAGATCTTATCAATATTGTGATTCTTTAATTTAGGATAAATTCCGGTTTTAATATTACTGGTGGGGCACACTTCGAGATGAATATCTTTCTCTTTTAAATACTCCATCAACGTAGAATCTTCATAACTTCGGACACCGTGACCGATTCGTTGAACATGAAGTTTATCAATAGCTTCCCATACGTTTTTTGGTCCGCAAGCTTCTCCGGCATGGCAGGTACATGGAATTCCGTGTTTTTCGGCGAATTCAAAAGCAGATTTATGCTCATCAATCGGATAACCGGCTTCATCCGCAGCAAGATCAAAGCCAACCACATTTGTACCGGCAAAGGCTTTTACCAATTCGATCGTTTGCAAACTTTGAACTTCCGAAAAATGTCGAAGGGAACAGAGGATCAATCGAACTTCCAATTCTATTCCCTCTGTCGCTTTTGAAATCGTTTTATTGACTGCTTCTATTACTTCTTCAGCTGTTAATCCTTGTTTCAAGTGTTGAAGAGGTGCAAAACGAACTTCACAATAAATCACATTATCTGCTTTCAACTGCTCAATAAAATCGAGAGTAACTAACTCCAACTGCTTTTTGGTTTGCATAATATTAATGCTTGCAAAAGCACATTTTATATACTCGGTTAAACTTCCGCAATTATCCGGGGCGACAAATTTTTCGTTGTACTGAGCTTGAGTTGTACCCGGGAGAAGTTTTTGAACCACTTCGTAGCTAAGTGAGCAATCTAAATGAACATGCAGTTCTACTTTGGGGAGTTGTTGAATTTGTTGAGTAAAATTATTCAAATGATTTGGAATCTGAATTCGGAATTAATGTGAAAACCTTTAGTTTTAAAGACTACAATTTCGACAAATAAAAGACTACATGTCAAAGAAACTTCTTTTTTTACTAGACGGTATGGCGTTAGCGTATCGTGCTCATTTTGCATTTGTTAATTCCAGACTCAAAAATTCTGAGGGAATTGCGACCGGACCTGTGCTCGGTTTTGCAAACACAATGGTGAAGATGTTGGACGAAGAGAAACCAACACATATCGCAGTTGTGTGGGATACAAAAGCTCCCACTTTTCGCCATGATGCAGACGAAACTTACAAAGCCCAACGTCCGCCACAACCAGATGAACTCCGAGCAGGAATTCCTCTGATTAAGGAAATGGTAGAAAATTGGGGAATTAAAAACATTGAACAAGACGGTTACGAAGCAGATGATATTATTGGTACGATTGCATCCGGAGCAAATGCGGATGATGTAGATGTGTATCTAGTTACGCCTGACAAAGACTTCATGCAGTTGGTTCACGATCATGTGAAAATGATGAAACCCGATAACAAAGACGGTGGATTCAATATCATCGACAGGGAAGGCGTGATGGATTATTTCGGAGTCTATCCGGATCAGGTGATTGATGTTTTAGCGATCATTGGTGACACTTCAGATAATATTCCCGGTGTTCCCGGAATTGGTAAAAAAGGAGCCCCGAAACTGATCAATGAATTTGGATCTCTGGAAGAAGCGATTGCAAAAGCGGATACCATTTCAGCAAAAAGGCAACGCGAGAGCTTGCAGGAATTTGCCGATCAGGCGATGCATGCCAAGTTTATGGTGACGATCAAAACGGACGTGCCAAATACCGCAGAATGGGAAGAGTTAGAATGGAATGGACCAAATAGGAATGATTTGGGAGCTTTTTTCAAGCGGATGGAATTTAGAACGCTTACAAAACGATATCTCGGCGAGAACCCTATCGAGAATAAAACCGGAGATCAAGGTGATCTGTTCGGGACTTTTGTGGAAGAAGAACCAACGGATAAACTGGATGAAGAAATAAATGCCTATGAGTTGATCAAAGATATTGAGGGAGTTAAGAAACTGGTCGAAGATTTAAAGAAAGAATCAGTGATCTGTTTTGATACAGAGACCAATTCCCCGAATCCGGTTTCAGCTTCTTTGGTGGGATTTTCTTTTTCAGCGAAACCCGGAGTGGGATTTTATATTCCGGTAAATGTGGAAGGCGGATTGGATGAACAGGAAGTGGTAGAAATTATTCGTCCGCTTTTTGAAGACGAAAGTAAAACTCTTGTGGCGCATAACTATAAGTTTGACTGGCTGATTCTCCATAGAGCTGGAATTCAGATTAAAGCAAAGCCATTTGATACTATGATCGCCGCGTATCTGATTGATGCGACTCAAAAGATCAAAATGGATGAGTTGTCGAAAAAGTATCTGAATTATGAACCGGTTCCTATTGAAGCATTGATTGGAAAAGGGAAGAAGCAGCTATCAATGGCAGATCTTTCTCCTGAAGAAGTGTATATGTACGCTTGTGAAGATGCGGATATCACGCTCAGATTATACGAACTATTTAGTGAGCAACTCAAGAAAGACGAACTCGAAGAAGTTGCCCAAACAGTTGAATTTCCGTTGATGGAAGTGTTGGCTGAAATTGAATATCAAGGGGTGAAAATTGATGTTGGGATGTTGGAAGGGTTTTCCAAAGATCTGGAAGTGGATTTGAAAGAACTGGAAAAGCAGATTTATGAAAAAGCGGGAGAGGAGTTCAATATCAATTCTCCACAGCAATTAGGAACCATTCTGTTTGATAAGCTTGGTTTACCCGCAGGAAAGAAAACAAAAACGGGTCAATATTCTACCAATGAATCGGTGTTGACTAAGTTGGCGGTTAAGTATGAAATGCCGGATTTGATCTTAGAATATCGCCAGTTGGCGAAACTAAAATCTACTTATGTTGATGCGTTGCCTTCTATAGTGGATGAGAAAACCGGAAGAATTCATACCGATTTCAATCAAAGTGTTGCTGCAACCGGACGCTTATCTTCATCGAATCCTAATCTTCAAAATATTCCGATTCGAACTAAACGAGGTCGGGAAATTCGTAAAGCTTTTATTGCTGAAGAGGGATTTAAAATTATGTCGGCGGATTATTCGCAGGTTGAATTACGAGTGATTGCTCATATTGCCAAAGATGAAGCAATGATGGAATCGTTTAAAAATGGGGAAGATATTCACTCCAGAACGGCTAAAGAAATTTTTCATTTAGAATCACTGGATGAAGTTACTGCTGATCATCGGCGCAAAGCAAAAGAAGTAAATTTCGGAATTCCCTATGGATTGAGTGCTTATGGTTTGGCTCAGAATCTCGGAATCGAAAATGCGGAAGGAAAGGAAATGATCGATGAATACTTCGAGCGTTTCCCAAATATTTTGAATTACATCAACGACACGAAACAATTTGCCAAAGAAAATGGCTATGTGAAAACGCTTATTGGTCGCAGGAGATATGTGCCGGATATCAATTCAGGTAACTGGAATGTGCGTGGTTTTGCAGAACGTGTAGCCATCAATATGCCGATTCAGGGAACCGCCGCAGATGTAATCAAACTGGCAATGATAAATATTCATAACTGGTTGAAAGACCACTACAAAAAAAGCCGAATGCTACTTCAGGTTCATGATGAATTGGTTTTTGAAATTCATGAAAGCGAACTGGATGAAGTTCCTAAGAAAATCGAAGAATTGATGGAATCGGCGTTCGAAATGGACGTTCCGCTAAAAGTAGAAGCTGGGATTGGTGAGAATTGGTTGGAGGCGCACTGATTGAATTAAGAATTGAACAATTGGGAATATGTGAATTAGGAATAATTCTTATTTACTATTGTACACTTCATCTCGTTCCATACGCTCTGCGTTGGAATGTGTTTTTTAAGTAAGGCGGACTAAAGTCCTTGCTGGTGTACTTGGATTAGAATAGTGACAGGTTAGCTAGCGAGGAATTCATTCCGTAGCGGGTGCTGGGATAATTTTTGGAGGTGCATTAAGGATCACTGATTACAATGATGTTTTGATTTTCGCTGATGACTAATTTAGTTTATAATTTCTAGAGAATTTCACATTCGGTATCAGTGAAAATCAGTCAAATCACAAAATCAGTGATCAAAAATCAGCGATCCCTTGGAACACTTTTACTAATAATTGTTGTTCTATCTCTATGACAACCAACAAAGACTACGACGCTATTATTATTGGCTCCGGAATGGGTGGGATGAGTACAGGGGCGATGCTCGCCAAAGATGGCTACAAAGTTTTGATTCTGGAAGCAGCAGCGGTTCCGGGAGGTTGCAGTTCTTCCTATTATAGAAAAGGATTTACGTTTGAATCGGGTGCAACAACACTGATCGGTTTTGATGAAAAGCAGCCGCTTTGGAAGTTGGAGAACAAAACCGGAATCCAAATTCCCCGGGAAGAGATCGCTCCAAGTATGACTGTTCGTTTGGCTGGAGAGGAGATCGTTCGTTACAAAGATCGGGAAGAGTGGATTAAAGAAGCCGGCAGGGTATTTGGGAATCCACAAGCACAACGAGCATTTTGGGAAGAGGCACTGAAAGTTTCAGATACGGTTTGGGATGTTTCGTTAAAGAATCCTTTTTTCCCGCCACAGAATATTAAAGATTGGGGAAGATTAGCAGTTTCGAATTCCCCGTTCGATGTTTGGGTGCTTCCGTACGCTATAAAATCTGTTCAGGACGTAATGAGAAAATTTGGAGTCGATACTCCAAAATTCCAGCGTTTTGTGGATGAACAATTGATGATAACCGCTCAATCTAAAAGTGAGGACACTCCATTTTTATTCGGGGCAGCCGGTTTGACGTACACCAATTACTCCAATTTTTATGTGCCCGGTGGATTGTTAGAAATGATCAATTCCATAAGAACTTTTATCCAGGAAAAAGACGGAGCGCTTCATACTAAAGAAGCTGTAACTCATATAGAAAAGAACGGAGATGAATTCGTTGTTCAGACCAAGAAAAGGAAATCGTATCAAGCTCCAATCGTGGTTTCCAATATACCAATTTGGGATATGGCAGAAATCACTTCAGGAGAAATGAAGAGTTATTTTGAAGAAGAATCCAAAGATTTTGAGCAAGCTTGGGGGGCAATTACTTTGGGTATTGCTACAACCGATACTTACCCCGATGAAATGAGCCTTCATCATCAACTACATCTTGATAAAGAAGAGACAATTCCTTTTACCGACTCAGAATCTATTTTTGTATCAATGTCAAAACGAGGCGATACCGAACGAGCACCTGCAGGAAAAAGAACACTTAATATTTCGTGCCATGCCTCGCCTGAGCGTTGGTTTTCTTTAAATGGCGAGTACGATTCAGCAAAAGAAAAAGCAGAAAGGTTTATAGTTAAATCATTGAAACAAAATCTGCCGGGTTTTGACAAAGCAGAAATAGAAACAATACATACGGCGACACCGGTTACTTGGCAGAATTGGGTGTACCGCAAAAAAGGCAGAGTGGGAGGAATTCCGCAAAGCATGGCACGCAGCTTGCTTAAATGGACACCGAACCAAACGCCATTCTCAGGATTGTATCTTGTGGGCGATACTACCTATCCCGGGCAAGGAATTCCTGGCGTAACTTTAAGTAGTATCAACGTATATTGGCGTATCAAACAAAATCAGAATAGAATTAAAAAACAGCGATAAGGTTACTTTTGAATCAGTTTTCACCAAACACACAGTTTTTATCTTTTCCGCCGGCTATTAAATATTTATTGATCTGGAACGGGATTTTCTTTTTAGCCACGATCAATATTGTTGGTTCGGGCTGGACACCGCTTGGTTCTACATTGGCTCCATTTTTAGTGCTGCAACCTTTTGGTGGAGGGTTTATGCCATGGCAGTTAGTTACGTATATGTTTTTACATGCGAATCTATCTCATATCTTTTTTAATTTGTTTGCACTCTGGATTTTTGGTCAAGCATTAGAAAATTTATGGGGTACCAAACGCTTTTTAATCTACTATTTTTTAACGGGAATTGGAGCGGGAATCATACAATTGTTTGTAAGTAGTGCTTCCACTATTGGTGCTTCAGGTGCTGTATTTGGAATTTTGTTAGGCTTTGGAATGATGTATCCGGATCGTAGAATTATGTTATTATTTCCTCCGGTACCTATCAAAGCAAAGTATTTTGTAGGATTTTACGGAGCACTTGAGTTATTTAACGGGCTTACAAGAGCAGATAGCGGAATTGCACATTTTGCCCACTTAGGTGGTTTGCTGGTAGGTTTTATATTGATCAAGTTCTGGGGTTTAAAAAAGCCATCAGAATACGCTTAATTATTAAATAGAGAGATATAGATATGAGAAATCAATCATACGATTCATTTGGTAATACTTTTAAACGCGGCTTCATGCAGATGCCGATTGCTATTCGCACGATCATCGCAATCAATGCTGCTTTTTTTGTGATCCAAACATTGGGCGGTTCTACTTTAAATAGTTGGTTGATTCCTAACCTAGGTTTCGATCCCTCATTCCCAACAGTCTTTACACAGCCCTGGAGATTGATAACGTACTCATTTCTTCACGCAGGCTTTTTTCACGTTTTTATCAATATGTTGTGGCTTTGGTGGATGGGAAGAGCTGTGGAGGAAACCATAGGATCTCGATCTTTCACTGTGGTATATCTTGGAGCCACTATACTTGGGGCTTTACTAGATGCAGGTCTGGCACAAATTTTTGGAGGAGCTTTGGTAATCGGAGCTTCAGGAGCTGTAACCGGAGTTCTGGTCGCTTTTGCTGTATTGTTTCCACGGGCACCAATTATGCTTTTTCTTCTACCACCTATTGAGGCACGATTTTTTGTAATAGGATGGATTGCTATTGACATTTTATTTTTAGGAAGTGGAGATAATGTAGCAAGACTAGTACATATTGGAGGTGCTTTAGCTGGATATTTATTAATCAAAGCTCATCAAAATGGAACAGATTTAGGTAAGGTGATCAGATACTTCGAGTATTTATTCAGAGGGTTAAAACCATCCGGATCTTCCAAGGCGAAGAATAAAAATATGAGTATTGTTAAGGATGTTGAAATTGTTGAAGAAGTGGATCAATCAGAATTGGACGAGATTTTAGAAAAGATATCCAAAAACGGATATGACGCTTTGACCAAAGAAGAGAAACAGAAATTATTTGAATTAAGCAAGAAAAATTAGGGTATACATGGCTTCTATAGAAAGAAGAAAGTCAATACAAGTAATGGTTGGAGATGTTCCCGTTGGTGGCGGAGCTCCAATTGTGATTCAATCAATGACAAATACGGATACAGCAGATATTGATGAAACCGTAGAACAAATTGATCATTTGCATCAGTCAGGATCTGAGTTGGTTCGCATTACTGTAAACAATGATGCCGCAGCAAAAGCTGTTCCTCATATAAAAGAAAAATTGATAAACCGCGGAGTGACAGTTCCTATCGTAGGAGATTTCCATTATAACGGACATGTGTTGCTTACGAAATATCCGGACATGGCGGAGGCGTTGGCAAAATTCAGAATTAATCCGGGCAATACAGGAACCAAAGCTCGGGACGAAAATTTTACCACGATTGTTGAGCAAGCTATAAAATATGATAAGCCTGTAAGGATTGGTGTGAACTGGGGTTCGCTAGATCAGCAGCTTTTGGCGCAGAAAATGGATGCCAATAATGAGTTGGAGAACCCGAAATCTGCCAAAGAAGTAATGCTGGATACGATGGTAGAAAGTGCAAAACGTTCTTCTAAACTGGCTGAAGATGTAGGTTTGGCTTCTGACAAAATCATCATAAGCTGTAAGATGTCGGGCGTACAAGATGTGATCAACGTATATACAAGAATTGCTGAAGTTGTACCGTATCCATTGCATGTTGGTTTAACAGAAGCCGGTATGGGTATGAAAGGAATGGTGGCAAGTTCCACGGCTCTTTCGGTGATTTTACAAAGAGGAATAGGCGATACAATCAGAGTTTCTTTAACACCACAGCCCGGTGCAGATCGTGCTTTAGAAGTGCAGGTTGCTCAGCAAGTATTACAATCGTTGGGAATTCGAAGTTTTATCCCTCAAGTAACTTCATGCCCGGGATGTGGACGCACAAAAAGCACCTATTTCCAGGAATTAGCCGAAGACATTCAGGATTATATTGTAGAATCAATGCCGGTTTGGAGAGAAATATATCCCGGCGTGGAAGAAATGGATGTTGCCGTGATGGGATGTGTGGTAAATGGTCCGGGAGAATCCAGAGCTGCAAATATTGGGATTTCACTCCCTGGCACATTCGAAGAACCCAAAGCTCCGGTTTATGTGGATGGCGAACATTATAAAACTCTAAAAGGGGATGGTATTGGGAAAGAATTCAGATCTATTCTCAACGACTACATCAAAAAAAATTATAAATATTGATAAGAAAACTCTTTTCTGAAAGGGGATTTCGAACAATCTTTTTAGAGTTAATTACTTAGGATAATCACTACTTATTACCTGAACAATTTTTTTTTAATAATAAAAAGTTAAAAAAATATTGAAAAATGTAAGCGCTTTCATTATTATTGTTACAGATCGAATAAAATCTGGTTAGCAATCAATGCACAGCAATAAAATCTTATTTACGATTCTGCTTATTTTTTCTATGGGAATGCTTTCCTGTGTAAATAACAATGATGAAAATGTGCTGGCTCGGATTAATAATTATTCCATCGATCAGGTTCATTTTGAAAACGCTTTCAAAGAATATTACTACAGAACAGGGCAGGCAATAAGCCCGAACAACTCCACGAAGCTTTCTGTGCTTAATGCTGAATTCGATAACTATGTACTTGCAACGTACGCTGAGGACTTCGATTTAGATAAAACAGAAGAGGCTTTACAAAAAAAGGAAGAGATTAAACGAAGAGTGCTTAATGAGGAATTCTTAAATCAAGTTATCCTAAGTAACATCGAAGTAAAGGAGCAAGAGTTAACCGAATATTTTGTTCGTTTTAATACAACACTCCGAGCGTCTCATCTTTATGCTCCCGATCTTGAATCTGCAACTGCGTTATATAAACGACTTGAAGATGGAGAAACTTTTGAGGAGCTAGCCAAAGAAGTTTTTCAAACTCCATATCTCGCAAACAATGGAGGGGATATAGGAAGATTTACAACAGATGAAATGGATATTGCCTTTGAAGAGGCTGCATTTGATTTAACAATTGGTGAGATATCCAAACCTGTACCTACGGCGCAAGGGTATAGTATTATTAAGCTAACTGATCGATTTACGAAGCCAATTCTAACAAGAACGGAGTTTGCTAATAAAAAGGATCAGATTGAGTCTTATGTTTATAAGAAGAAAAGAGAGCTGGCTACCAGGCAGCAGATGTATGATTTCATGAATAGCTTAGAAATAAATGAAAAAGTATTTGATAAGCTTTGGGATTATATGAATGAAAATTATGCCGGAGCTATTTCTAAAGACCCTGAATTCCTTAACAATCTTTCCTCAGACGAAAATCTTGTAAATTTTAAAGATTTTAATCTCGATCTCAAAGCTTTTGCAAGTGAGTATCGATTTACACCACTTTCTCTAATTAATGCCATAGAGGGAAAAGAGGGGCTCAGAACCTTCGTGGTTGGCACTGCATTACGCGCATACTTATTTGAAGGAGCCATAAAAGCAGGAATAGATGAACAGGAATTAGTTCAGGAATCTATTGATGAAACCTATTATATATTTCTTGCAACAGAGGCTATTGAGCATCTTAAAAACTCCATCGAGAATACTGATGTAGAATTAAGGGAAGCTTTTCATCAGTATAATGATCGTTTTTATAAGCCACTTCAGGTAAATCTTTCCAGAATCGTTGTTGATTCAGAAACTAAAGCTAATGAAGTAATTGAAAAGTATGCGCTGGGTTCCGCCTTTACAGATTTGGTTGGAGAGTACACCATTTTAAATGAAGACCTAATGACTGATGGAGAGTTAGGTTTTGAAACGTTGCATAAATATGGATCAAACGGTCCGGATATAGCAAAGTTGAAGGTTGGTGAATTATCAAAACCGATCAATTATATGGGCAATGAATATACCATATATAAAATGAATGCAAGAATTGAAGGACGTTCTTTGAGTTTTGAAGAAGCAAGAGAATCAGTCGATGTATTGTTAACGAAGAAGAAGTTGAAGCTGTTAAAAGATAACACCATTGAAGATGTTAAAGAGAAGCATAATGCTCTTATTGATATCGAAAAATTAAATCAGGTTACTATTCAAATTTGAAGCGGTATATGAATATTAAAAAGCTACTACCATTCTTAATTGTTTTTTTGCTGCCAGATGTTGCATTGCAAGCACAATCGGGTAAAATTACAGGGAAACTTTTAGATGCAGAAACAGGTGAGGCTCTAATTGGAGCAACTGTAGGTATAAAAGGGACAACAAAAGGTGCTGTTGCCGATATCGATGGCAATTACTTAATGCTTAATGTGGCTCCGGGCACGTACACATTGGAAGCCAGATATATTGGCTATGCAACCCTTGCAGTACAGGAAGTAATTGTTAGAACCGATCTTACAACAGAACAAGATTTTAGATTAGAATTGGAAGCATTTGAAGGAGAAGAAATAGTTGTGGTCGCTACCAGAAAACCGGTGCTGAAAGATGTTACAAGTTCTGAATCACGAGTAAGCAGTGAAGAGATTAAAAAGCTTCCGGTTCAGGAGGTTACAGATATTATTCAACTTCAAGCAGGGGTAAATGTTGATAATAGTGGTGGAATACACATTCGTGGTGGTAGAACTTCTGAAGTTTCTTATGTAGTTGATGGAATTAGAGTTACGGATGATTATGATCGATCTAACGGGGTAAGAATTGAAAATGAATCTATACAGGAGTTACAAGTTATTTCAGGTTCATTCAATGCAGAATATGGACAAGCACTTTCAGGGATTGTAAATGTGGTTACAAAATCGGGGGGCAATAAGTATAATGCTTCCGTAAATGCCTGGGCGGGCAGTTATTTAGCTACTAATCAAAGTGAAATTTATGATGGGATTGGTACTGGTTTTAACTCAATTAACCCAACCCGCATGTATAATTTTTCTACTTCGGTTTCAGGACCTATCATTAAAGATAAACTTACCTTTTTTGCAACAGCTCGCCGATTCGAGAATAAAGGGTATTTAACAGGTAGAAATGCGTTTTCTCCTCAGGGACAATTTCGGGATACATTAGCTTTAGGAACCGATTTTGATTCATACAGAACTATTTATAATGAGCGTGTAGATTTTAATAAGCCTTGGTATTCGATTGATACCGTAGGTTTTGGAAGTACAGAGCGTTTGATTCTTACCGATAATGGCAGACGTGACAGTTCTTTGGTGAACATGAACCAATATCAAAGCACAAGTTTTCAAGGGAACTTAGAATACAGAATGTCTCAATTAATAAAATTCAATTTGATAGGTTCTTATGCATTAGAGGAAGGACAAGGTTATGATCACCAAAATAAATTGGTACCCTTGGGTCGGAGCACAAGTTTTAAAAATAATTATGCGCTTAATTTTAAGACTACAATTACCCCATCTGCAAAAACATTTTTGACCGTTAATTTTGCTAACAGATATAACGAACAAAAGAATTATTTATACGAGAATCCATGGGATGCCAGATATTTTAATTATGACCGTCTCACTGATTTTTACGGACCTGGTGAAAATAGCACCCCTGGTATTGCTGAGTTTAGTTTTTATGGTACAGATAATAATAGGTTTTTTAGAGCAACAGATACGTTTATTGCTAAAGCAGAAATTTCCAGCCAGATAAATAGTAATCATTATGTGAAGGCAGGTATTAACCTGCAGTTTGATGAAGTAAGTTTTGAGAATATTTCACTTGTCCCTTTTACAGATCCTTCCATTACCATACCTCCCGGAACCCCTGATAATGCACTTCCGTTTGTAAAACTTGGTTTTCCTGAAGTGAACTCACCAGGCTATCAAAAGTATTCTGAAAACCCCAGAAACTTTAGTACATATATCCAAGACAAGATCGAATTCGATAATTTGATTATTAATGTAGGATTGCGATTCGACTATTTTGATCCAAACTCAAGAGTGGTTTCTGATTTGGAAGATCCTGATATCACCTCTCCCACAAAACAGGAAAATCAGTATAGAGATCAAAATGGCAATGGCCAACAAGATCCTAATGAGCCTGATGTTACATTAGCAGAAAGGCAGGAATATTGGTATAAAGATACAAGCATAAAAACTCAACTTAGCCCAAGAATTGGGGTAGCTTACCCAATTAATGATCGTGGAGTGCTATACTTTTCTTATGGCTATTTCTTCCAAGTACCATCTTATAGCTTTATGTACACCAATAGTAGAGTTTTTGTTGGTGAGAGAAGTGGAAATCTGGGATTATTTGGAAATCCGGATCTTAAACCTGAGCGCTCAACTCAATATGAATTAGGTTTAAAGCAAGAGATTTTTGAAGGTACAGCTATTGAACTTACAGGCTATTATAAAGATACTCGCGATTATGTATCTAGTCGTCCTCAGATAACAGGGGCCACTTCAACCAATTATGGTATTTATTTTAACAGAGACTTTTCCAAGTCTATAGGGTTCACATTTGCATTTAATCAGTATATAAGTCGTCAATTCAACTTCGGATTAGACTATACCTATAGCTCGGTTGACGGCAGTAATTCAGACCCTAATTCCGAGTACTTCGATATTGTGAATGCAGGAACTCAAATTGATTCTACTAATCAAACCACTTCTACCACAAAATTAATTCAGCCTCTTAACTGGGATAGAACTCATATAGTTAATGGTTCTTTGTTTTACTCCGGCAAAAATTGGGGAGCAAATATGGTTACAAGATTTAGTACAGGAACTCCATATACTCCACAAACAGATATTCCGGGAGTTGCGATTGGAGTAGGTGCCAGTAACAGAGACCTTAGAAATACTTCTCGGCTGCCAACCAGATTAACAATAGACTTGAATACTTATAAGAATATCAATTTAGCTAATGGAACAAGCTTAGAGCTTTTTCTAAATGTATATAATCTTCTGGATAGTAAAATAGTAAATAATGTATATGGCGATTCAGGAGAAGCTACTGCACCATTACCTATAAACACTGTTAGTACAGCAGACCCCGGGTTTTATTCAAATCCAGGATTTTATGCCGAACCAAGACGTATTCAATTAGGACTTTCAATCTCTTTTTAATAATGAATAGAAATAAATTACATATAAGCCCCTTATTCATTTTTCTACTGGTCGTATTAATTCCTACAATTTCTATTGCTCAGGATTACGAACCAAGTGAAGAACGTTCTTCTTTTGAAGATCGAAAAAAATCTACTATGGATGCCAACAGGCTAAGAGCTTCTTACTTTAATACGGGGCATGCAGGTAGAAGAAACAGCACAAGTTTAGATGAATTGATTTTTGAGTTTCCACGAAATACCAATAGACAGTACATGTATTTTATGAGTGTTCATTTTGGTACTGAAGTTCGTAATCAACTTGATGGTAAAAAGTTACCAATTGTAGATCTTGCTTCGTATAAAACAAATCAGGACGGAAGTCAAAATTGGTCATTAAATCCTATTGAAGGATATTCTAGAGACGATTCCAAAGAATTAGCGAGAAGTGATAGAGGTCCTAATTCTCCACTAGGCAACACGTGGCCTACTTCCTGGCCCGATAAATTCGAAGATGGGGGAGACGGTTGGGCCGGATCATGGAATGGCTTTTTTGGACGAGATCAGTTTAACGCAGATATAGAATTTTATTACAAGGCTGGAGACGACAGATACACAAGATATAGTAGTAATACTGGCGCATTCAGGCCGGATGATACAGATCCAACTAGAGGTGGGTTAGCTATTGTAATGGATACGAGAGTATTAGCTTGGTCTCAAATTCTTATTAACTCTGTTCATTTCAATATTTTTGAGATTACCAATGATGGTAGTTATGATTATCCAAGAATGGCATTTGGATTATGGATTGCAGATTTTGTTGCCGGACGAGCTATAACAAATCAACCCGTTTTTGATAATTTAAGAGCCATAGCCTACTTAACGGATACTGATCGCCAAAATGCACCAGTTGCATTTGATGGGTTACCAATTGGTGAAATGGGATTAAGCTTCTTAGAAACTCCCGGTAATGCCGGCGATGGAATTGATAACGATGGAGACAGTGATACGTATGATGCGACCGCTGTTGGAAACGATTTTTATAATCCGGATAACAAAGATATTTATAGTCCGCTTTTTACTCAAAATGGGGGGTTTTACGCTCCTGTTACACTTCGTGATACGGTAGTTAGAGAATTTACAGCAGCTGATTTTGATTCAAGAACCATCAATATTGGGGATAAAATTGTTTTGATTGATGGTAATGGAACCCGAATTATTAAAGAATATGACGGTAATACATTCGAGTCGCAAGGAGAAACATACACATTTGGAACTTCTTTCACAGTTCAGGAAGAGGTATTTGTAGCTCCTGATCCTAATGCAGATATTCATATTGATGGAATAGATAATGATTTTGATGGTTTGATTGACGAAAATACTCCTAACCACCTCGAAAAATCAACTTTTTTAAACGGCGTTTCTATCACAAAACCTGTTCGATTTATAAATTATCTGTATTTCAATGATGGCGATAGCGTGCAACAAGGCTTAATAGTTCCAAATCAAACTATAAGAGCCAGAATTAGTTCAGATGCTGCTTTTGCTGATCTGGTGAATAACACCTACAAAGGGCGTTTACAGAATAACTTTACAAGTGCGCCAATGATCGATGAAGGGCGCGGAGATTTTTACGATAATGATAATGATTGGTCAGCGAGTTTTGATGATGTTGGTGTAGAGGGCGATCCCGATTCTCCTAGTACCGGACAAGGCGATGGATTAGCAACTTCAGGGGCTGGCACTAATTTTCCGGGAGAGCCCAATATTGATAAAACGGATGTTAGTGAAACAGACCTGATAGGCGTTTCCAGAGCGATTATTTTTCAAGCTGGTACATTACCGATTAATCAAGATGGAGATATTTGGAATGACTATTTAATTCCGGGTGAATTTGATGTGGTTGGAGTTCCCGGTTCCGATCAGGATATTTACGTGTCCTCTGGTTTATTTCCTCTTAGAGTAGGAGAATCGCAAAGTTTTGCAGTTGCAGTTTCTGCAGCAGCATCAAGTTCCGCAAGTGGTACTGCTGCTCAAGACCGTGCTCAACTAAATGATAATCTGGATCAAGCCAGGATAGCTTATGAAGCTGATTATCAGTTTGCTGTTGCTCCAAATCCACCAATATTAAAAGCGGTTCCGGGAGACGGGAAAGTTACCCTGTATTGGGAACCCAATTCGGAAGGTTCTTTTGATCGCTATTTGAATAAAATTTCTGGTAATGGTTTCGATTTTGAAGGCTATAAAATTTACCGTTCTACAGATCCTTCTTTTGAAGATATATTAACCGTAACTGATGCCTTTGGTAACGCAACGTACTATAATGATATCGCTATTTTTGATTTGGATGATGGAATAAAAGGATTACATCCTGTAGATGTAAATGGAGTTAAATTTGATCTTGGTGAAGACTCAGGTTTACAAAGATCTTACGTAGATACAGACGTAGTAAATGGAAAAACCTATTATTATGCAGTTACCGGGTTTGATTATGGATATACACCTGCGGGTATTGCCCCTTCTGAATCCCCAATACAAATTAGCCAAGGACCGGACGGTTCTATAAGTTTTGGAGTTAACGTATTAACGGTTCGTCCTTCTCGATCTCAGGCTGGTTACATAGATCCTGAAAAACCACAAGCAACCATTGTTCAGGGTTCGCCCGGTGGAACTGTTAGTGTCGATATTATTGATCCATTCGAATTAAGGGCTGATAATTTATATGAAGTTACTTTTGAGGATACACTTATTGATGGGGGAAGCAATCCTGATACCATACGGACTCAGAATTTCACATTAGCAAATGTTACGAGTGGAGCAAACGACACATTAATTGCCCGATCCGCAAATGTTGATGGTGGAAATAATCCTATTACAGAAGGTTTTACTATTTCTATGAACAATATTGAGAGTTTTGGTTTAAATACACAAAGGTCTGGTTGGTCTGCTGTAGAGCCAGAGCTACCTCCTCATGGCTATGCCTTTGTTACACAAGGAGCTATAAAAATAGCAGATTACGAAATTATTATCGGAGATAATGTTGGTTTTGGTCAGTCAACAGAACGTTCGATTAAAGTAACTTCAACGCTTAGTGTAACAGCCCCTTCAGTTCCTACAAATTTTAAAATAGTTAATACGTACAACAATGAAGAGGTGGAGTTTGCTTATTTTGACAGCAATCCTAATACTCCCTTTGCAGGAAGGCGAGCTGCTTGCGATCCTAATTCAAGCAATGTACCTAAAGACCCTTCACAACCGGATTCGGTATATGTAACACCGGAAGATGGCGTTCTATCGGCGGTAACAGGTTTAGATGGGTTATGTTCAGATGGAATTTACTTGATAGAAGATGTTAGAGGAGTGCAGGATACATTAACCTACCGCATTGAATTAAGGCCGACTTCTTCGAACAATGTGTTTACAACACAGAATCCCCAAGCTGGAGATACGCTTAAAATATTTACTACCAAGCCATTTTCCAGAAACGATATCTTTCAGTTCAGAATGGATCCTGAAAATTTACCCAAAGTAGATACGGATTCTGCTAAAAAGGCTTTGGACGATATACTGGTAATACCAAATCCGTATAAAGTTTCCAGTATTTATGAACAACAAGCAGCGGGTGGTAGCCGGCAGCAAAACAGAGAATTGCATTTTAACGGTATGCCGGTACCCTCAACATTAAGAATCTTTACTTCTTCAGGAGTATTAATACGCGAAATTGAAGTTACTGACAGCAATACCGGGGGAGAAAATGGAGGTACATATATTTGGAATATGCTTACCAAAGATAATCTGGAAATCGCTTATGGGATTTACATTTACCATGTAGAAGCAAAAGGTATTGGAAATAAAACCGGAAAATTTGCGGTGCTTAAATAATGAAAAACATGAAAAAGTATTTACTAACATTTTTTGTTCTTTTGTTAACCGGTTGGTTTAATGAGGGGAATGCACAACTTTCTAAAGTGGGTACTTCTGCTGCTGAGTTTCTACGAATTCCGGTTGGGGCAAGAGCTTCTGCAATGTCCGCATTCACTGCGGCAGTTAATGATCCGTCTGCAATGATTTTAAATCCTGCGGGTCTTGCTGATGTAACCGGAAATCAGGCATTGGTAGAATTTACTGATTGGTATCTTGATTTTACGCATAGTTATGTAGGGGTTGGAATTCCGACTAAAAAAGGAGTCGCCGGCGTTCATGTTCTGGCAATGAACTATGGACAATTTGAGGAGACAACCGAACAAGCAGAGGGTAGGACAGGGAGAACCTTTAACGCTTACTCGCTAACAGTAGGTGGTAGTTATGCACAATACATGAATGAAAATTTGTCGATAGGTGGAACTATTAAATTTGTATATGAACAAATTGAAAATGCTTCTGCTTCTGGTTTGGCCTTCGATGTTGGAACAATGTTTGTTACTCCATTCGATGATATTCGATTTGGTGTGAGTGTGACCAATGTTGGTACAAAAATGCAAATAAGAGGAAATGGATTGATTACTCGTTGTGATCTTGACCAGGGAAGTGCAGGAAACAATCTAACAGACTGTAATCTATCGACCGATGAATATGATCTGCCACTTATGTTAAGGGTAGGTTTTGCCTGGGATGCTTATACAAGTGAAGATATTAGAGCGACTTTAACCATTGACGGAAACAATCCATCAAATAATGTGCAAAGTGTAAGTATAGGTGGAGAAATTTCTTTAATGAATGATCTTGTTCAGTTGAGAGGAGGAATTCCTTATATTGGACAAGATGATAGAATAGAGACATTCAATGCCGGGATCGGTATTAAATACCAGGTTGACAGTACGTTAGGTCTTGGATTTAATTATGCGTATCACGGATACGAATACTTAGGTGATGTTAACAAACTGAGCCTTCAGGTTTATTTTTAAAAGAAAAATAAACAATAATAACAATAACAAAATGGAGTCAATTATGACTTACGGATACAAATTACTTGCAAGCAACAGTATTGCAAGAATACTGATTGGAAGTTTTGTGATGATGGTGATGACTTTCGCCACTTCATTAAACGTACAAGGACAAACAGTTCTCAGTGAACAACTGAGAGATGGCACAGCCCCAACGGGTTGGACGTCTACAGATGTAGATTTTACTACTTCTGCCAGCGGATACGCAAAATTTACAGGAGTGACAGGTGTGTTAACTTCACCATCATTTGATTTAAGTGGAGTAACTGGTGCTACCTTAAATTATAGTGTTGCTAAATTTGGATCAGGAGATGATGGACCATTAACAGTAGAGTTTTCTATTGATGGTGGGACAACTTGGGATGCATTTGTAGCTAATTCTGATACTGCAACCAGCTCTACTTATCTAAATGAAGAATTAGAACTGGCAGCAAATTTAATTGGTGAATCTAATGTAATGGTTCGTTTTACTACTGCAAACTCACCTTCCTTTAAAAGAGTAAGAGATGTTCTTTTAGTTGGACCAAATGGTGTTACTTTAGATCCCGCAACTGATGTTGCAACTATAGCTGATTTAAGAGCAGGTACTGCCGATGGTACTACCAGATATAGACTTACCGGCGAAGCTGTAATAGCATTTTATGATTCTTTTAATAAAAGGCGCTATTTAGTAGATGCAACGGCTGGTATTTTTTCTGAAGATCCAGGAAACCTTCCTGATACACTTACTAATATCGGAGACGGTATTGCTGGTATTGAAGGTACTTTAAGTCTTGTTAATAATGGTGCTCTTTTACGCTTCAATCCGGATGAAGGATCAACAAACCTTACTGTAACTACCGGAAATGAGTTACAACCCGAAACTATAGCTTTAATAGATCTTTCTCTTGACGATACCGGTAAATTAGTAACTATACCGGGAGTAACTTTCCAAGAAACAGGAGCGTTTTCATCTGGTACTAACTATACAGTAGAAGATAGTGAGGGTAATACGCTAACATTCAGAACTGATTACTTTGGTGCAGATTACATTGGAGAAACTATACCGACTGAAAAATTAAATATAACAGGATTGGTTGGTGGATTTGGGTCAAATCCTCAAATATTTGCTAGAAGTTCTGCTGATATTGAAGTTCTTCCAAACACAGTAGATGTAACTTTTACCGTTAACATGGCAACGGTTAATGATACTGTATCTTCAAACTACGAAGTATCAATTAACGGATATTTTAGAAGTACTGGTCTAGCATTTGCGAGTGGTGAAACTACAGATTGGAGTTCCGACGCTACAGCTCAACTAACAAATATTGGTGGTGATTACTGGCAAGGTACATTCAAAATGGTACAAGGTGATACTCTTCATTATAAGTATCGCTACAATCTGGAAAATGTTGCAGGAAGGGATGAAGCCGGTGTAACTATTACAAATCCGGATGGAAATGACCTTAGATTCGTAATTGCAAATTCTGACACTACTCTTGGTGTTGAATATTTCAATACAGTTTCTAATGCAACTATTGCTGAGACTGAGCCATTTGTAACTGATCCTGATAGTATCACTGTTTATTTTAGAGTAAACATGGGTGGTAAAGTTCAAAATGAAAGCTTCAACCCAGCTACTGACATTGTTGGAGTTAGAGGTAGTGGTGTTTTATTTGGTGCAGACTGGAGTTCAGGAACAACGTTGACTAAAGAAACGGAAGATCGTTTAGAAGGAAACGTTCTATTTTATAGTACAGCGGTTAAAATTGCAAAGACATCAGCCGATACGGTTAATACTATAGAGTATAAGTTTGTTGAAGGAGCTACTGATGATGGTTCTGTAGGTTGGGAAGATAACATTGGTGGTAACCGATCTGTTAAAATTCCAGCGGCGGATAGTACTATTCAGTGGGTTTATTTTGATAATGTAAAACCTACAAGTGCTAAGATCATTACAACTGATCTTAATTTTGAAGTAAATGTTGGAATCCTTGAAGGTCTGGGTTTTTTCAATACTTCGATTGATACCGTGATTGTAACAGGTAGTTTTGATAATTTTCAAAGAACTGAACAAATGGACTTTAGTAGTTTGACCGGTACGTATGCAACTTCATTTCCATTTATCGGTGCTGTGGGTAGCGATATTCCCTATAAATATTATATAAAATGGGATTCAAGAAGAGATGTAAGTACTAGTGAATTTTTTCTTGAAGGAATAACTGCTGACGGATCAGGTTGGGAAGAACCAGGTATCTTTGGTGGTGGAAACAGAACATTCGAATTACAAGATGCTCCTTCACAACCAACATTATCAAGGTTTTATAATGATGTATCACCAGAAGCACGTTTAACTGCTAACAATGTTGAAACGGGTGCAATTAGTGTTACTTTTAGCATTGATATGTCACCGGCGTTGGATCAGACTACTGCTTTTGTACCAGCAACAGATTCGGTGTTCCTTTTTATTGACACTCCTTTCTTTGCATTAACAAATGATATTATTGTGCCTGGTGATGAAGGACAAAACTTCAGTAAAAATACGCCTGCGCAAATGGAAAAACTTCGTTTTACAGATGGAGATGATGACATGGTTTATACTCTTGACCTGGATTTAATGCTTCCTACGTTAAATAATATTGGATTTAGAGTGGCTTATGGAGAGCCAACATCAGCTGACGGACAACTTATAGCAAATGGTGGTGGATTTGACGCAGGACGTCGCCATTACCAGTACATTCAACCACAAGTTGATGCTAACTTGAATGTTACATGGCCATCAACATTTGCATTCCCTCAATTAACCTGGGCTGAAAAGGACTTACCGTTTGAGTTACCACCCAGCTATACAACAGTAAGCAATGAGGATGAATTAACAACTGTTGAAACATTCCGTTTAAACCAAAACTATCCGAATCCATTCAACCCAAGTACAACTATTAGTTTTGATCTGCCAAATGCTGCAGATGTAACTCTATCAGTGTACAACGTTCTTGGGCAGCGTGTTGCTACCTTGTTAAATAACAAGAAGTACACTTCCGGTAGCCATACACTTAGTTTTAATGCAACTAATCTGGCTTCAGGTGTATATATCTACAGACTGGAAGCAGGCGCGTTTACAAGTCTTAAGAGAATGACTTTAATTAAATAATTTTCTCTCTAATAAGTCTCTCGCAGATGTCTTGATCGGCATCTGCGTATTTAAATCATACAAATTTTGGCCTCAACGATATACGATATTGCACATAAAGCAGGGGTGAGTATTGCCACTGTGTCCCGGGTTTTTAATCAGAGAAATAATGTTTCTGAAAGAACCCGGGATAAAGTAATGGCTATTGCTGATGAGTTGGGATACCATCCTCAAGCCAATGCTCAAGGCCTGGCAAGCCGAAAAACAAATACGATAACTGCTGTGGTTCCGGTAATATCCAATTACTTTTTTATGGAAGTGCTAGGTGGTATTCAGGATAAGTTGAATAGCTACGATTATGAACTTACCATTTTTAATATAAGCCCGAGTAAAGATACCTTTTCGCAAGTTGAGCATGTGCTGAAAAGACGAACATCAGAAGGTTGTTTATTTATATCCATTCATTTAGAACAAGAAGAGTGGGTACAATTACAGAGATACCATATACCCATTACTTTAATTGATGAATTTTTTGAAGGCTTTGATTCCGTGAGTGTGGATAACAGCCAAGGGGCATATCGTGCAGTTTCCTATTTATTGAAGAATGGACACAAAAGAATAGCCATGCTTTCGGCATTAGCAACTTCCAAGCCCATTCAAAGCCGTTTTAAAGGTTTCAAAAAGGCTTATGAAGATGCTGATGAGATCTTCTCTAATGACTTTATCGTAACAGGTGATTCAACATACAGAGATGGTTTTACAGAGCGAGGCGGATATGAAGCTATGGTAAAAATCTTGACGATGAACCCCGAATTTGACGCTTGTTTTTGTGCTTCAGATATTCAAGCCGTTGGCGCTTTAAAAGCGATGCAAGATCTGGATAAGCAAATACCAATTATAGGATATGATGATATCGAACTTTCCGAGTATATCGGTTTATCAACTATACGTCAACCAATGAGAGATATGGGATTTTTTGCTACTCAAAATTTAATAGACAGACTGGAAAATCCTAAGAAGGCTATTTCACAAACAATTTATACTCCTGAATTAATACTAAGGAATTCAACCGAATAAACAGTACATCATGAAGACTATTTTTTTTAAAAAGATCACATTTTTAACTTTATTAGTAGCAATTGTTCCGATTGTAAGCTACGCTCAAGTAGTTTCATTTCAGCCATCTTTTGCTACTCAAAACGATACGATTACTCTAACTTTTGATGCAACCGAAGGAAACGGCGAATTAGTGGGGTTTGGGGGAGATGTTTATCTATATACCGGATTGATTACAGATAAGAGTAATAATGATACAGAATGGAAATATGTAAAACCGGCCGGTAGCTCAGGTTGGGAAACCTATCCTTCGGAGTTAAAACTTACTCCAAAAGGAAATGATATTTGGGAGTTTAAATATCCTTCATCAGTAAGAGAATTCTACGGAGTATCAGCTGCCGATGATGTAGAAAAAGTTACATTACTTTTCAGAGGTACCAATGATGGAGTTGGTGAACCAGATAAAGTTGGAAGAGGAACCGGCGGTAGTGATATATTTCTTGAATTGTTCAAAAATGAAGTTTCAGTACAGTTTTTAGATCCTGTTGATTCTAAGAAATTAAACACAAATGAAGAATTTGAAATTATAGGTTTAGGAAATTCGCCGGCGGGAAATTTAAATCTTAGTTTAAAACTAAATGGAACAGAAGTAGCTCAAACTTCTTCATCTGATACGTTAAGATATACGTTTTCTTCAGCTGAAGAAGGTAATTTTACCTTTACCCTTATTGCGGACGATGGTTTTGACGAGTCTGACTCAACTTCGGTTATTTTAATTGTGTCTGATGGAGCCGAATTGGCAGCACGGCCACAAAATTTACAAGACGGAATAACATACGGCGCTAATGGTACTTCGGTTACCTTATCTCTATTTGCGCCGGGTAAAAATGATGTGTTTGTAATTGGTGATTTCACGGATTGGGAGTTAAACTTTGACTATCAAATGAAAAAAGATTCCTTAAATCCTGATAGTGTTTGGTTTTGGACTGAAGTTACAGGATTAACTCAAGGAGAGGAATATGGATTTCAATATGAGATTGATGGACAATTAAGAATTGCTGATCCTTATTCTGAACTCGTTTTAGATGAGTTTAACGATGGATATATTCCAGAAAGCGTATTCCCAAACTTAAAGGAATATCCAAAAGGTAAAACATCTCAATTAGTAGGTGTTCTTTTCCCTGGCAAACAACAATATCAATGGGAAGTAACTGATTTTGAAAAACCCGATAAAGAAGAAATTATTATTTATAAGTTACTTCTTAGAGATTTTATCGCAGACCACAGTTACACTACCTTAATTGACACGCTTGATTACATAGAAAATCTTGGAGTAAGCGCCATTGAATTTTTGCCTGTAAGTGAGTTTGATGGGAATGAAAGCTGGGGGTATAATCCTGCATCTCATATTGCCCTAGATAAATACTATGGCACCCCCGAAGCTTTTAAGAGATTTATAGACGAAGCTCACAAAAGAGGAATAGCAGTAATCCTTGATGTTGTGTTGAATCATGCTACCGGACAGAATTCTCTGTACAGAATGTATGAATTCGGAAGCAACCCATATTTCAACACCTCCCCAAGGCATGAATTCAACGTATTTAATGATTTTAACCATCAATACTCAGGTACACAATATTATACTAAACGTATGATCGAGCACTGGATTGAGGAGTACAAAGTTGATGGTTTTCGGTGGGATTTAACAAAAGGATTTACACAAAATTGTACTGGTGCAGCAAATGGGTGTACAGGCGCATATCAACAAGACAGGGTAGATCTTTTGAAAAAATACGCAGATTACCAATGGGCAGCAGATCCTGATTTTTATGTAATATTTGAGCATCTTGGAACAAATCAAGAAGAGAGTGAATGGGCTAATTATCGAATTGATGAAGGCAAAGGGATTATGCTCTGGGGAAAGATGAACGGTCCTTATAACGAAGCAACGATGGGTTATAATGATAATGGAAGATCGAATTTATTTGGTGTTCTGGCTGCTTCAAGAGGTTTTGGTAAAAGGCACTTGATTGGATACATGGAAAGCCATGATGAGCAATGGCTCATGTTCAAGAATATAAGTTTTGGTAACTCATCGGGTGATTATAATATAAGAGAGCTGGATACGGCACTCGGTCGGCAAAAATTAGCAGGAGCTTTTTTCTTTACACTTCCGGGGCCCAAAATGCTCTTCCAATTCGGTGAGCTTGGATATGGCTATGGTGATAATGGTGAACAATGTTTGAACGATTCGCCAGACTGCCCGGATATTGCTCCGGGAAGAACGGAAAATAAACCTATTCGTTGGGATTATTGGAATACTAAAGGAACAGAACGAATTAGCCTTTATAAAACATGGAGTGCATTATTAGATCTTCGAGAAAGCAGCCCTGCTTTTACCAATCCGGAAAATACTACCTATGCTTTATCCAATAGAATTAAACGTATAATCCTTGAGCATTCTGATACAGATGTTGTAATTGTAGGTAACTTTGATGTAGTTCCGCTTACTACAACCGGTGATTTTACTCAAACCGGATCCTGGTACGATTACTTTGCCGGAACTGAATATCAGGTAAATAGTACAGATCAGTCAATTACTCTGCAACCAGGTGAATTCAAGGTCTTTACTACCAAAGAATTCGAAACTCCTGATATTTCAGTATCTAATGAAATAACAGACTTGGACACTCCTGCAGAGTTTAAGCTCTACAATAATTATCCAAATCCGTTTAACCCATCTACTCAAATTGAGTTTGACGTGGCAAAAACCGGAATGGTTCAGTTAGAAGTGTTTGATATACTTGGCAGAAAAGTAGCTACACTTGTTAATGGCCAAAAAACGGCAGGAACGTACTCAGTAACTTTTGATGCATCCTCATTATCGAGCGGGGTTTACATCACCAGATTTATAGCCGGGAATAACATTCAGGTTCAGAAGATGACTTTGCTCAAATAACCATCATAAATAAATGAGAAAATTATCAGTATTCATTTTAATAGCGAGTATTTGGGGATGCAGCTCGTACAGTGATGTTAAATACGGAGATCAAATTGTAGGATTAGGATCTCCGATTGGTTTGGGATTTGATTCTACCGTGGTTGTTATGCAAGACTACTTCATGGAGCCTTCCGGGATAGATTCCATTTCTGCGCCTAAATCCATCACGTACTATTTTAATGGTGATAGGTCAGAATTAATACTAAAAGGCGATATCTCAGGTAAGATCGATGTGATTTCATTCTTTGATGGGGATGTAACTTATGATCTCTTAGTAAAGAAAACTTCCAAACAGCAAGTTACTTTCACTCTTGAAGATAAAAATTACAAACAGGTTCAGGTAAAAGGAGAGATGAATGCCTGGAATCCAAACCTTTCTGATTTTACTAAAAATAATGGTGTTTGGACATACAGCATGTTGGCCAACGAAGGTTTGTATCAATACCTGTTTGTTGTTGATGGCAATGAAATGCAAGATCCAGTGAATACCGAAATGGTTTCAAACGGAATGGGCGGCTCTAATAATCTTTTAACTGTAGGAGATGTTAAAGCGGAAAGACCACATCTTGAGACTTTAGATTACTCCTCAGACAGAATCTATTTACAAACTGATAAGCCTGAAAATGTGATCGCTTTTTGGGAGAATCATCAGTTAAAAACAGAATACAAAGATAATGTTGTACAAGTTTATCTGCCTAAAACTATTGGTACCAAAGGCAGAACACATGTAAGAGCGTGGACTTATAACGAGAATAAAATCTCAAATGATGTTTTAGTTCCTCTTGAAAACGGTAAAGTTTTGACAGATGCTGACGATTTAAGCAGAAAAGATGTTCGATCCTGGAATATGTATTTCGTTTTGATCGATCGGTTTAAAGATGGAAATACCGGCAATACGAGAAAAGTAGATGATCCGGATATACATCCTAAAGTAAATTATTATGGGGGAGATTTAGCAGGAATCACTCAGAAAATAGAAGATGGATATTTCAAAGATCTAAATATAACCGCTCTTTGGCTATCGCCCATTTCTCAAAACCCGGAAGACGCCTGGGGACTTTGGGATAAAGGCGGAGTTAAAACAAAATTTTCCGGCTACCACGGATACTGGCCCATATCTTCATCAAAGATAGATGATCGCTTTGGGACATCAGAAGAGTTCAAAGAATTACTCAAAGCAGCTCATGAAAATGGAATGGCAGTTATTTTGGATTATGTAGCAAATCATGTGCACAAACTTCATCCCGTATATCAAAATCATCCGGAATGGGCAACAGATTTATATTTACCTGATGGAAGAATGAATATCGAACTTTGGGATGAACAGCGGTTGACTACTTGGTTTGATACATTCCTGCCTACATTGGACTTTTCAAAGCCTGAAGTGATTGAAACAATGACAGATTCGGCGCTTTTTTGGATCAAAGAATATGATTTGGACGGATTTCGTCATGATGCAACCAAGCATATTCAACTGGAATTCTGGAGAACACTTACCAGAAAAATGAAAGAGCAGATTATAGTTCCAAATAACCGGCAAGTATTTCAAATAGGAGAGACGTACGGAAGCAGAGAGCTGGTTGCAAGTTATATCAACTCAGGGATGCTCGAAAGTCAGTTTGATTTTAACATGTATGATGCCAGTTTAAATGCTTTTGGACAGGATCTTTCATTTGAGGGATTAGAAAGCCAATTAAAGGAAAGCTTCAACTACTTCGGATATCATAATATGATGGGAATAATTTCCGGGAATCATGATAAAGCAAGATTTATTACGCTTACAAGTGGGGAAGTGAAGTGGGATGAAGACGCAAAACTAGCCGGTTGGACCAGAGAAATCGGGACACCACAGGCTTTTGCTTACAATAGATTAAGTATGCTGCAGACATTTAATCTTACCATTCCGGGAATTCCTGTTACGTACATGGGAGATGAATTTGGAATGCCGGGTGCTAACGACCCTGATAACAGAAGATGGATGAGATTTGAAGATTCAGAATTGAGCCAGCTGGAATTAAAGAATAGAGCCATCTATTCTAAATTATCTGAGTTAAGAACTAATGAAACTTCAATTCTTTACGGTGATTTTATATTTCATACCGTAGAAGAAAACATCATGGCTTATTCACGAGCTTATTTTGGTGAGCAAGCAATAGTTGTGTTCAACAAAGATAAAAGCTCAAAAGAAATTACGGTTCAACTTAGAGAAGGATTTGATTACTCAACCTTAGAAAGCAATTTTGGAAATGCTTTTTCGATAGAAGGAAATACACTTACACTCACTTTGCCTTCAAATACTTTTGAAATTTTAACGCTATAAAAATTATCTATGTTTAAACGATCTATACTCTTATCACTATTTGTAGCATCACTATTTGTTGCGTGTACGCCGGCAGAAAAACCTCTTGAAAAGAAACAAAGTAAGGTTGTACATCCTGAGTGGAGTAAGAATGCAAGTATTTACGAAGTGAATATTCGTCAGTATTCTGAAGAAGGAACATTTAATGCATTCAGAGAAGATCTGCCAAGATTAAAAGAAATGGGTGTTAAGATTTTATGGCTCATGCCCATTCATCCGATTGGAAAAATCAACAGAAAAGAAACTACAGAAAGCAGAGGTAGTTATTATTCAGTAGCTGATTACAAGAAAGTGAATCCGAATTTTGGAACCGAAGAAGATTTCAAAATGCTGGTGGATGAAGCTCACAAAATGGGTTTTAAACTCATTATTGATTGGGTAGCAAATCATTCTGCATGGGATAACCCTTGGACTGAAAATAAGGACTGGTACGAACTTACTGAAGAAGGCAATTTTATGCCGCCAAGAGGAACAGATTGGTCAGATGTAATTCAGCTTAATTACGAAAATGAAGAAATGCGAGCTGCAATGCTAGACGCCTTAGAATATTGGGTGCGTGAATTTGATATTGATGGGTATCGCGCTGATGTAGCAGGAATGGTGCCAACTGATTTTTGGGTAAATGCCAGAACTCAACTAGATAAGATCAAGCCGGTATTTATGCTTGCGGAAGATGGTGAGCCGGAATTGCTTTACGAAGCATTTGATATGAATTATGCCTGGGACTATGCGTATACCATAAGAGAGATTGCAAAAGGAGAGCAAACTTTCGCCGATCTGGACTCTTTGTTTGAAAGAGACAGCAAACGTTTTCCAGATAATGCCTACCGAATGTATTTCACTTCCAACCACGATGAAAATTCCTGGAACGGAACAGATACGGAAATGTACGGTGTTAATTTCGAAAATTTTGCGGTACTATCGGCAACCGTAAGCGGAATGCCATTGATTTATAATGGCCAGGAAAGTGGACTTGATAAGAGGCTGAAGTTTTTTGAAAAAGATGAGATCGAATGGAAAGATTATAAGTATCAAGATTTTTATACCACATTAATCGGTTTAAAAAGAGACGAACAAGCTCTTTGGAATGGGGATTTCGGAGGCACGCTAGAAATACTAGAAATGCCGGAAGGATTATACGCTTATAAGCGAGTAAAAGATGAAAGTGAAGTTGTTGTGGTATTGAATTTCAACAATGAACGAACGAAGGTAAACCTGGCAGATGTAGATGTAAACGAAGATTATACTACCTATAACACTTCACAATTAATGGTTACATCCGAAGAGATTAGTTTTGGTCCAAATGAGTGGGTAATCTTTGTTAAATAAATTAATTTTAAACTAGGTAAAACTATGCCTGAACAACAAACAGATACAAAACCACGCCTGAGCTTTTGGCAGATCTGGAATATGAGCTTTGGGTTTTTGGGAATTCAATTTGGCTTTGCTCTTCAAAATGCGAATGTTAGTAGAATTTTTGAAACCTTAGGTGCAAATGTTGACGACATCCCAATTCTATGGATAGCAGCACCTTTAACGGGGTTAATAGTTCAACCAATAATCGGTTATTTCAGCGATCGTACATGGACAAGATTAGGAAGAAGAAGACCATACTTTTTATTCGGAGCCATTTTCGCTTCAGTTGCTTTAGTTATCATGCCTAACTCTCCGGCTCTGTGGATTGCAGCGGGTATGTTATGGATAATGGATGCTTCTATAAACATTTCAATGGAGCCATTCCGTGCTTTCGTAGGTGATATGTTACCTTCAGAACAGCGAACAAAAGGATTTGCAATGCAAAGCTTTTTTATTGGAACGGGTGCAGTTATAGCATCCATTCTTCCTTGGTTAATGACAAATTGGTTTGGAGTTGCAAATACTGCTCCTGAAGGTATCATCCCTCCATCAGTTAAATGGTCATTTTATTTGGGAGCGGTAGCATTTATGGTTGCTGTAGGCTGGACGGTATTCAAAACTAAAGAATATAGTCCCGAAGAAATGGAGGCTTTTGAAGCTGCTGAAAAAGAGCAACTTGCAGATCCCAACGTTTTAAGGGAAATACCAATTGAAGCAGGCGAAGGACAAAGTAAAGTTAATATTGGTATAATTTTTTCAATTCTTGGTGTTATCACAACGTATGTAACATGGGCTTACGAGCTGGACAAAGAAGTGTATGTAGCAACTGGTGGTTTAATTGCAGTTGGATTGATTTCTTTGATTGCCGGAATGCTCCAAAAATCAGGAAAAACAGAACAAGGTTTAGTAGTTGTAATGCATGATATGATACACATGCCTAAAACAATGAAGCAGCTAGCTGTTGTTCAGTTCTTTTCATGGTTTGGTTTGTTTGCTATGTGGATTTATACAACTTCAGCAGTTACAGCACATGTTTATGGAGCAACAGATACAACTTCAGTATTGTATAATGAAGGAGCCGATTGGGTAGGTATTATGTTTGGTGTATATAACGGGGTAGCTGCTTTGATTGCATTCGGTCTTGCTCCATTTGCGAAATTAACCAGTCGTAAAACAGTTCATGCATTAGCTTTGGTTTTAGGTGGGTTGGGATTGATTTCTATCTATTTCTTCACTAATCCTATGTTCTTGATTATTTCAATGATTGGAGTTGGTATTGCCTGGGCTTCTATACTTTCAATGCCTTATGCTATTCTTGCAGGATCACTTCCGGCTAATAAAATGGGATTATACATGGGGATTTTTAATTTCTTCATCGTTTTACCTCAGCTGTTAGCTGCAACCATTTTAGGGTTTGTAACCAGAAGCATTTTTGGTGGAGAATCAGTGTATGCATTAATGTTAGGTGGAGCTGTAATGATTATTGCTGCCGTTTCTATGTATTTTGTGGATGATGTTGACGAAGCAATAAAGTAGGTTGCAACTTTGAATTGCTAAAGTTGCAACATTTTAGTAAATTAGTTGCAACCAAAACAAGTACAAAAATTATGGCAACAAATAAGAAAGATATCGTTTGGTTTGGGATGAAGTTAACGCCCGAAGAAAAGCAGAAAATCGAACTTTTGGCTAAGAAAAAAGGCGTGTCAAAAAAAGAAGCCGTAATGAATGCCGTAAATGAATTAGTAATAGAATACGAAGTTGAAGCCAAGCCGGGTTCCATGCTTGAAAAAATGCAACATATTGCAGGCATAGCCGAAGGTCCAGGAGATCTTTCAACTAATCCTAAGTATATGGAAGATTTTGGCAAAGACAGCCTTTCTTGATACAGGTCCTTTAATCTCTTTTATAGATAAAAGAGAATATCATAACACATGGATTAATTCTGTGTTTTCTGAGATTGATGTGTCCTTAAAAACTAATACTGCTGTAATTACAGAAGCTTTCTTTCTTTTAAAAAGATCTAGTCGCGGAGAAGAAGGATTGATGAAAATGATCAACGAGGGTTTTTTACTTGTAGAAGATACATTTTCATCGAATTCCAATTTTATCTTTGATGTAATGAATAAATATAAGAATGTTCCTTGTGCTTTTGCTGATGCGAACATCTTGGCAATGGCTGAGAATAAAAAGGAGTCAATTATTATTACAACAGACTCTGATTTCCTGATCTACAGAAATTCAAAGGGCAAACCTCTTAAGCTCATCTCACCTTATTTAAAATGAAGTTACTTTATTCTTTACTATTAGTAGTTATAAGTGCTGGAAATTCATTCAGCCAAAATATCAATAATATTGAATCAGCTTTTATTTTAGATGAACATACTATAAATGTGAAATTCAGTAATAATATTGATCAAGAAGATATTTCAGTTCAGTTAGATACCGAAAATCTATCAATCAGTAAAGTGGTAGAAGTTGAATCCGGTAAATATGAAATCACCGTGTCTGAAGTACTGGATTTTACAAAGCAGTATGTGGTAAAAGTTGGAGAGTTATCAAAAAAAGCTCAACCGCATTGGAAAGCCATTGATACGCTTTATACCTACAATGGTGAATTAGGTGCGTTTTATAATTGGAATAAAACTGATTTTAAATTATGGGCTCCATTGGCTTCAAATGTTACTCTGAATCTATATAAAGAAGGATTAGACAAAAAACCTTACCAAACGGTAGAATTAGGAAGAGCCGAAAAAGGCGTTTGGTTTACTTCAGTTCCGGGAAATCTAAATAATAAATATTATACGTATTCAGTTACTAATTACGGTGATACTAAAGAAGTTTTAGATCCCTATGCCAAGTCGTTGGCCGAAACAGTTAAGAGTAATTTTTTTAACCCAAAAGGAGCTATTGTAAATCCATCTGAAATCGGTCCAAAATTGGATTTTGCAGAGATTGAGGGCTTTGAAAAAAGAGAAGATGCTATTATTTGGGAAATTCATGTTAGGGATTTTACGGTTGATCCTGATATTGAAACCAAAGCTCAATTCGGCAGCTACAACGCATTTTCAGAACGGCTTGATTACATTAAAAATCTGGGTATTACTCATATTCAGCTACTTCCGGTATTAAGTTTTACCTATTCTGATGAGCTTATAAAAAGCCGCAATATGAAGTATGAATTAGGTACTAACTATAATTGGGGTTATGGACCGGATAATTATTTCTCGCCCGAAGGGATGTACTCGGAAGATCCTACTAATCCTGAGTTACGAATAAAAGAACTCAAAGAACTGGTGGCTACTATTCATGCAGAAGGTATGGGAGTTATCTTAGATGTTGTGTACAATCATACTGCAAGAGTGGAATTTCTGGAAGATATTGTTCCGGGCTACTACCATTTTATGGACTCTGTAGGCAATCCCAAAATGAGCTACGGCGGTGGAAGGCTGGGTTCAACACATGCAATGACAAGAAAACTGATTATCGATTCTATTTTATACTGGACACAAGAATATAAAGTGGATGGTTTCAGGTATGATTTAATGGGAGATTTGGATGCCGAAACTATTCAAATTACTTTTGATGAAGCCAAAAAGATCAATCCAAATATCATAATGGTTGGCGAATGTTGGAAAACCTTTGTTGGGGACGATGGAGAAAGTGTAACACCGGCTGATCAGCAATGGATGGGACAAACCAACAGCGTAGCCTGTTTTTCTGATGAAATTAGAAACGAGCTTAAATCAGGCTATGGTTCAGAAGGGGAACCAAGATTTATTACAGGTGGGGCCAGATCGATACAAACCATTTTTAATAATGTAATTGGAAAGCCTGATAATATGACGGAAGACGATCCCGGTGATGTACTTCAATATATAGCCGCTCACGATAATCTTACGCTTCATGATATAATTGCTCAGTCAATTAATAAAGATCCGGCAGTTCATCAGAAAGAAATTCAAAAGAGAATACGGCTTGGAAACGCCATAATCTTAACCAGCCAGGGGATTGCATTTATTCATGCCGGCCAAGAATACGGCAGAACTAAACAGTGGAAAGATTCTACAATCCCCGAAAGAGAGTTTCTAAAAGTTGAAGGATTTAAATATCCGTATTTTATTGAAAACTCTTATGACGCTTCTGACGCAATAAATATGTTCGATTGGGATAAGGTCACTGACGAAGGTATTCATAAACAAACGATGAAATTTACGAGCGGATTGATTGCTCTGCGAAGATCAACCGATGCATTTCGCTTAGGAGATCAGGATCTGGTAGCTAAAAATGTATCCTTGATTGAAAGTGAAGATATTCAAGAAGAGGATTTGGTGCTTTTCTATAAAGCTTCATCAACTGATGGAGAGACGTATTATGTGCTTATAAATGCCGATTCAAAACAACGATCTATTTCAGTGGATGTTGATCTCTCTTCAAGTACAGTATTAGTCGATTCTGATGAAGCAGGTGTTGAGTCAGTAAAAAAAATATCAGGTGTTTCTGTCAGTTCTAATACAATTACGGTCGATCCACTCACAGTAGTGATAATTAAATATTGATGTAGTTTTTCTAAAATGCTTCCAATTACCCGGTATTTGAACGGTGGTCGGCGTTGGAACTAAAAACGGTTGGACGAACTGGAGTCGTCAAACCGAAGTGTCCTAAGAACTAATTCAACTCCTCCATCTGTCGACTACAGCTCGACTGATGGAAATCGAAAGCTAATAACCTGAGTTCCCACAAAGTGATGCCTTTGGCAGGTTCTAAACTTCGAAGACGCTTGGGGTTCAAACTCACTAATCCGTCTTTAATACTAAGGTCTAAACAACAAAGATAAAGACCCTTCTCAATTCTGTCAAAGAATTACCTGGTATCTTCTATTTTTTGGGAATAACTGTTTTATTAGCATAGATTTTAACCTGAGTTCCCACAAAGTGATGCCCTCGGCAGACCTAAGAAAAGGGTCATAAACAACTAAGAAGCGTTTAGTTAGTATCTCAGTTCCGAAAACGTACAGAACACACACAAATCTATTCTATGTTCTGCGGTCGATAGTCGCTTTGCCTTACTTTTGTACCGACAAAAGTAACAATGCCTTTGGCAATCCGCCAACCGGCGGGAAGCTCCTGGCTATGAACACTGGTCGGCGTAAGGAACAGTGTTGCTGAATAAATCTCATGGTCTTCGTTCTTCCTTGACAGTTTTCGGAATCGAGCCTGCCTTCGCCGAAGCTACGCGCAGGCAGGCCTGTAGAGATTTATTCGTGCATTCGCACACGCAAACCTGTTCGCTCACTTTCTCCGACCACCGTTCAAAGGCCGGGTAATTGGAAGCCTTTTAGAAAAACTACATCGATATCTATTCAACAAAAAATGTATGTTCTTATATTGAACTGAGGTTATAGAATCACTATTAGTCTTAAAATTGATCCGGATTCTCCCCAAGTACTATCTTTGATTCAGAGATACATCGTGGAATGACTGCTTTATAAACCATGGGTTCTCTTTTTATACCAAACCCACAATAATTAGACCATTATTGAAGGCAGATTATCCTTAATTTCTGACCATGAAATTAGATAATAAATACTTTCCGGCGTTTATGGCTGTTGTGGCAATTTTTACAGTAGCAGCTATTGTGTATTCATCGTTACAACATAAAGTATCCCAAAAAAAACAATTTGAAGAATTTATTCAAGAGAGTGACTCTTTGCTCTCAAGATCATTACTGTTAGTTAATGAAGATGATTCGGTCTCAATCAATCAGTTTAAAGGGAATGATGTAGTTGTTGTTTTTTGGGCCAGTTGGTCAGATAAATCAGATCTGTTATTACAAGAGATTTATACACTTCAAGATCAAACGGAGTCATTGGAAGTAATAGCAGCTTTGGTTTTAGATGCTACCGATAGCATTGACGACACAAAATTTTTGGATGGATTTGTTCATGTTGATGGAGCTTCTTTGTACAATGAACTTAAAGTTCCGGGAATCCCATCTTATGTGTTATTTGATAAAAACGGGGTGTTCAAATATGCACATGTTGGCTATCAAGAAAGTGCGGGATACGAAGTTCTGAGAAATCACCTCAAAAAATGAATAGGTACATCAACATAAATGGGGAAATGCTTCCGGCAGACGAAAATGTAATGCCTGCTTCCTCAAGAGCAATATATTATGGTGATGGCTGCTTCGAGACTTTAGTAAGCTACAAAGGTAAATTCCTTCACTTTGAAGATCACTTCATTCGTCTACAAGCAGGACTTGAATATCTGGAAATGAAATCTCCTTTTAACGAAGAAAAGCTTCAAGCCGAGATTTACAGACTAATTGAAAAAAACGAGATGGAAAGTGAAGAGGCAGTAATTCGAGTTCAATGTTATAGAGAGGGTGGTGTAGGATATTTTACTATTTCTGATGAATCCGGTTTTATCATTTCGACCAGACCTATTGCACCTAGAGAAGCAGGTATTAACTTAAAATCTGTTTCTGTTAGAGCAATTCCTTCCGTAGCACTAGAACGAAAGGTGAAACTCAGTAACTCCATTAATTACATAAAAGCCGCACAGGAAGCTAGGAAAAAGGGTGGAGATGACGCTTTAATGTTAACTTTAGATAGCCATATAAGCGAAACTACTATCGCTAATCTTTTCTGGATAAAAAGAGATCGGATTTTTACACCATCCACTGACTGCGATTTGCTTCCCGGAGTAACACGCTCCATCATCATAAAATTGATAAAAAAAGATCTAGGGCTTAGTCTTGAAGAAGGGAAATTCAGTTTACAGGATATGTATGAAGCGGAAGCCGCTTTTTGCTGTAATTCTGTGATGGAACTAAAATCCGTTTCAACTTTAGATAATCATACTTTTGAGGGTGCGCATTCTGTTTTAAAAAAGCTGTGTGAGGAATTTCAGTTATATAAGAAAGCAAATCTTCAAGATGGCAGATAGTCTCAGTACATTAATAATTCTGTTATTACCTAAAATCCGCAAGGATTTCATTTGCATAAGACAAATCAATAACAGGTCTATGTTTTTATGAATTATGGTACTGACCGATGGAAGGTGGACAGATTTTTTCGGTCGTTTGTCTTTTTTTTTGCTTCCAAGGCAGCGTGTAAAGCCGCTTTTTTATCCATACTTTGCACACTTGATGTACCTCTGCCACTGCATGGGATCCATACGCTTGATTTTTAAGACTACCGGAGCGGTTTCTATTCCAGCGCCGCCGGGTAGTCTTTATCGGTGTAGAGCTTAAGGATGTTCCGCCTGCCGGAGCGAATCCATTTGGCCGGGACGCTAATAAAGCGGAAGATAAACTTCTTGAGCCGCCAAGTCGGCTTCAACCAGGCAATCCCCTCGGAGTACAGGCCGATAGGGCAGCGATAGAAGTTGGCAATGATCCCCGTCAGGATCATATATGCGGTATTCTCCGAGAGAAACGAGCAGGGCAGCCGCGACCAGCCAAAATCGTTGTTCATTACGTCAAAGGTACGTTCGCTGGCCCCGCGTTTGTTGTAAAAGGCCACGATCTGCTTGGGGGTGCTCTTGGGGTCGTTGGTCAGGATGGCCCGCCAGGTGTAGGCTCCTCCGCTGAACAGATCCCCTTGTTGGTCTTCCCGCTTGATGCGGCTGAGGATCAACCGGTAGGAGGTCTGCCCGCCAAAAGGGGGCCAGGGAATCTCGGCCACGTCCATTTTTTTCCAATTCAAGGTAATCGGCCTCCACTCCCCAGCGGGGATCTGGCCCACCTGCCGGGCCATTGCCCCGGAGCGTTTGGCCCGGATGTAGAACCGTTCGGTGTTGGCTTCAATGACCTCCACGGCATCTTTCAGGTAGGAGCCTGAATCGGCGCGGAAACGGCCAATACTCACGTTATTGGACGACAGGCATTCAAAGAGTCTTCGCAGGGTGTCTGCCTGGGCAAAGGTGGCGTTACTATTTCCATTACGCCCCTCAATATAGACCGGCATCGTATCAATGCTGGCAATCCCCGGCTGATAGCCATAGCAATTTTTATAGGTCCGGGCCGCATCCCACTTCTCGGTCGGGATCACCTGATTATCATAGTCTAAATCATAGCTGTGCTGTTGGGCCAATTGCCCGGTAGCCCGCAGGGCTTTGACCATCAAATCGTTCAGAGGCTTGTTGATGTTAAACGTATGGCCGACCCCGCTGGTGGGATGAACCAGCTCGGTGGACTCACAGCTGAGCTCTTTAAGGCCGCGCAACAACGTATCGGGGCTGCACAGCCTCAGTCCCTTCATTTGGCTGAGTGGGCCGCGCAGGTGCTCACGCAGATCCTCGGCGCACTCTCCACCGCAAAAAAACACGGCCAGTTGGTTGGCTATAATCTCGCTGTAAGAAAATCCAACCGTTTGTACGCGTTGCCCTAACTGCCGGTCAATCAACCCCGCCAGCCCGCTGTGGTGAAACTGTTCCAAACAAAAATTTAATCCGCCAAAGGGTGTAATCTTTTCCGATGATTTTGTAGTATGCATGTATCTCACATTTAGGTTGAGTGGTTTCACCTAAATAAGTGAAAAATACCGAGCCAAAAAAGCCTGAATACAATAAATTCAGCCACTTTTTTGGCTCTTTTTATAGGTTGCCTGCGGATTTTAGGTATTAAGTGATAGAAATGGTAATGAAGGTTCAGAGATTAATTATGATTTCGATGGTACCATCAAGACATTAGTTTATGTTGATGGCTCATCAGGTGATACAACAACAATCGAATTCAATACTGATACGAATGTGGGTTTTATTATCTCTCCGGATTACAATGAAGGAGAGAAATCTTGCTGGGACGAGAACTTTGAAGATGTTCCATGTTCTGTCTAACAGTTAGTATGCCCCATTATTTTTTAAAAGCCTTCGTTTTGCGAGGGCTTTTTTTTAGTCATGGGGGGGGAACCTTGCACGTTTAGTGAGTTGACGCTTCATAACTATATCTCCGGTTCCAAAGCAATCCATGAATTGCCTAATTCTAAATTACTATAGGGAGAAACCAGGATAATCTCTTTGTGTAGATTGTAGATTCTCCATATCCAGTTTAAGGATGTCAGATTGCCATTTTTCGATGCCTTTAAGAATACGTCTGTAACTGCGAATCTTTTAGTTCTCATGAGTGATTATATCCAATTCTGGTTTTCTTCACTAACAGATCGATCAAAATCAGTTTCTCCGGTGTGTTTGGTTCCTTTGGGTTCAATGAGCATTACCCAACATTCTTCTTCAGCAATTGGGAAGTGATCTACACCTTTTGGAACTACAAATAATTCCCCTTCTTCCAAATGTACATCTTTATCTCGAAAGCGAAGCAATAGCTTTCCTTTTATGATGAAGAATACTTCATCTTCATTCGGATGATTATGCCACACAAACTCGCCTTCAATTTTAGCGAGTTTAATGAGCTGTCCATTTGATTCTGCTATGATTTTTGGTGACCATTGATCGTTAAATTGGGAAAACTTTTGAAGAAGATTTATTGATTTATTTTTATCCATAATTATTTTTCAATTTCATCACAAAAATACGTGTTATTCTCTCTTTTTCCTGTAATGATATTTGGTTCACTTTTTAAAATCATAATGATATCTAAATTTGATTCAGTTTCTCTACAGAGTTTTTCAAATACTTTTATTGAATAGTATTCAGAAGGATAAGTTGCTAAATTTGCTTCTTCTAATGCCCAATTATTGATAGTAGTTTTATTTTCGTCGTTATCAATCAATTTTTGAAGGCGTGGACTAAATTTATATTTGAATTGATCGGAAAAATAAAGTTCAGCAGTAACTTTATTACCTGAATACAAAGCTCCTGAAAAATGTTTTGGCCATAGATTCCAAAAACTTAAGACAGGCATAATTCCAAGTAAAATGATTAATAAACCATGATAGTAAGATTTTTTGCGGGATATTTCCTTAAATGAGTTCTGATTCCAAAATAATAAGATCAAAAATATAATAAACGAAATATTCGATGGTCATACTGTAGCATTTATATCTTTTCCAAATGGACTAATCATAGCCAGTATAAAAATATGCATACTAACAAGAATGATGACACTTGTATTTCTGAGCTTTTTGAGGGCCAATCCTAAGCCAAATAGAATTTCAGTAATTGGAGCAATGACTGCGATCTTATAAATTAATGAAAGTGTTTCAGAAGAAGGATCATTCAAGATTGGTTGAATGATAGAAGGAAAGCTTGTTGAAAAGAAATTATAGTTTAGTTTTTGAATACCACTCCAAACGTAAATCAGAATTAATATGATACGAAGAGATTGGAGTAAATAAGACTCTTTTTCTTTTGATTTTGAATATACCACAAAAGCGATAAGCATTAGCGAATAATAGTACACCCAAGGTTGTATTCTTAACATATCCATTGATAAGGATAGGATAAGAATTAGGATAAATAAGCTAATAAGTTTATTTCGGAGGCTTTTTAAAACAATACTGCCCGCTATTAAAATCAGTAATGCAGATGATATTAATGTATGTAACCATGGAGAAATGCTATCAAATAAGGGGAACACTGTAGTGGTCTAGGAAAATAGGACAGCAAAACAATAAAATGTTAATTTGCTGA